>NZ_QMEB01000200.1 GCF_012912135.1 Brasilonema bromeliae SPC951
CGTCCGGTTCTAACGGAGAGGTGCGCTGGATAATACCAGCCATCGACTCCACCAGACTAGCAATCGGCAAGAAGGCATCAGGGCGTCAAATAAAGCAAAGCAATACTTTGAACAAGTTGCAAAATCTCATGCTTACATCGCTAATGTACGACGTGATTTTCTTCAAAAAACAACAACGGATATTAGTCGGAAGTACTACCGCATAAGAATAGAGGATTTAAATATCTCTGGAATGATGAAGAATGAAAAGCTTTCAGAAGCAATTTCTACTCTAGGGTTATACGAATTCCGTCGGATGCTCACTTATAAGGAAGCTTTCTATGGCACGAAAGTCGAGCTTGTTGACCGATGGATTCCTAGTTCTAAAACCTGCTCTAAATGCGGTAGTGTTCAGTCCATGACTTTGTCAGAAAGAGTTTATATATGCGGGGCAGGATGTGGGCATAAAATGTGCCGTGATTTAAACGCAGCAATAAACCTAAATAACGCTCCCAACCATAAAATACGTGCGGCAAGCGCGAAATTAACGCCTACGGACAGGTTAGGAGCCGACTCCCCTGGAAGAAGTAGGAAGCAAACTCCAAAAAGTTCAGGTTATGCGATTTGAACGTTTTGCGTAGATTTTGTATTGCACTGAAGCTAGATAGCGCCAATCTCCGAGGGAGAATTCTTTTGCGCGATACGCACAAGCTAAAGCCTCCGGCTTATTGCTTCTGGCGAGCACTCTGTGCCATCGCGATTGGCGACTTTGCCTGTCCGGTTAACCAATAGCCCACTACAGCAATAGCAATCGAGATCGCAGCAAGCACCACATTTGGATAAATCGTGATTCCACCTAACTCAGGTTCACGAATATTGCCGAGAACCGGATCATTGAGAAACCCGTAGGACGTTCCAGGCCAAAACCCGGCAGCAATTAGCCCAATCCAGAAAGCGGAACCGAGAAATGCAGCAAGACCCATTGAAAACCGATCACTTGTCGGACGCACCTTCAAAATCGCTAAGGCTGCACTTCCCAACGAGACAGCTGCAAAAAATGACATAGCACAATGTAGTTTTGCGTGAGGTAGCCAAGCGGGGTTGTTCATATGACCATTTGCGAGCAAAACTGCATCAACTCCGATCGGAATGATGATAGTTGAAAGTGCAGCAGCGACAAGCAGAGGTTTAGCGAGTTGTTCTGGATGCATGTTAGTATCTTCCCATTCAAGAGTCAGGCGAAGGAAACGAGTTGAATTTTACCTGAGCTGTAGAACTCACAACAGAGATGGTACAATTCGTTATCGGATCAAAGATAGGCGTTTCTTGCGGGATTTACATGATGATTTAGGTCATTCTTGCCATCGTGGTTTGGATAGCAGAGTTCTAGATTGCAAAATTAACTTTATTACTGAGGTGTTGTGATGACTATTTTCTCAGAAACATTCCCGGTGTGACTCCGAAATATTTCTTGAAGTGCTTTGCAAAGCGACTTTGATCCGTACAGCCAACGAGCAGAGCAATTTCAGCGATCGCATATTTCCTTTGTTGCAATAGTTTTTTAGCTTTTTCCATTCGTTGCTGAAGCACGTATTGATAGGGTGCTACACCCATTGACTGCTTAAATAATCGGCAAAAATGATATTGACTGATGCCGGAAATTTCTGCTAGTTCTGCTAGATGAAGCGGTCGATCTAAATAGCTATGGATGTAGTCCACCACTTGCTGGAGTCGATTGTTAGGCAAACTTTCATCGTGCAGCTTTTTCGGCGCAAACGCACAGTATTGTCGCAGCAAGTGAATGATAAACACCTGTGTCAGCGATTCGACATAAAGTTGCCCACCCAGACAGCCTGTGTCAAATTCTGTTTGAAACAGACGAGCGATCGCTGAAATTTGTGGATCGTGGGCACTTACTGTACTAAGCAACTCAACGTTGTTCGCATCCAATCCATCAATTTCCTCTGCCATTCGACGCACAAAGAGTGGATCAATCACAAACATCAGCGATTCATCAGTACTATCCCATGCCCAAAGCCCCGACACCTCAGCAGGGCAAATCCAGAAATCTCCTTTGGCTTGAGGTTTTTCAGATTCTTGTTTGCCGATGCGAGTTAGTTTTTGTTGATTCCCATCGCTTAACAGAAAACAAAGTAGATGATAATTGTATCCGGGGAACTCAAGCTCGTTCGGTGCTGAGATATGTCGATCAATGGTTAACCCAAATAATTGAATAGTGCGGCGCTCAAGATACCGTGTTTCCTTCATACAAACCTAATGGGTAGATTAACACGCGCTAGATGCTCTGGATAGAATATCTTTTATTGTGGGTGCGAGAATTGGGTACAGCATCTAATATATGAATGTTTGATCAACGCCTATCTACTTAACTAAAAATAACGAAATAAATTCAATATCCGTTGTCGCAACCGTTCCAAAACAGGTCCTTCTTCGGCAACTCCATCTGCAAATAACATTTCATATATCAATGGCACTCCTAACTGTAACTCTTCTAAAATTTCGCGTTGAGTAAACACATCCTGCGGCTTTCCTTCCAAAATGAGTCTTCCTCTATCCATAACTAATATCCAATCTGCCCAGCGATAAACTAAATCAAGATCATGGGTTGCCATCAAGATTGTTGTCCCAGATGCATGAATTTTTCTCAAGGTTGCCATCAAGTTACGCGTATGTAATCTATCCAGATAAGCCGTGGGTTCATCTAGCAATAAGAGTTCTGGTCGTAGCACCATCACATCTGCTATTGAAACTCGCTTTTTTTGTCCTAAACTGAGATGATGTACTGGTCTTTGAGCAAGTTCAGTTAACCCAAATTCTACTAAAGCTTGCTCGACACGCTGTTGAATTTCTGCTTCTGGTAACCCCAAATTACACAAACCGTAAGAAATATCTTCTTCAACAGTAGAGGCTACCAGTTGTTGTTCTGGATCTTGAAAAATTAACCCGACTTTTTGGCGTAAATTCGTCAGGTAGTCACGATTATATTGCAGTGGCTTACCCTGCCATGAGATAGTTCCTTTGTCAGGCTTGTATAGACCATTAGCTAACAAAAATAATGTGCTTTTACCACATCCGTTTTGACCAATTAATGCACATCTTTTACGAGCAGGAATTCGTACACTCAGACCATTCAGAGCCGACTGTTGTGCACCTGGGTAAGTATAATGTACCTGCTCAAATTCGAGTAACCATTCCTGCATGCTGCCAAAATTCCAATGCTATTAAGACTACACAGCCAACAATTGCTTCTATAGCATAGCGCTTGGATTTTTGATAGCGATGGGGATGCCAAACCCGCAGTTCTCCATTAAAACCCCGTGCTGCTAAACTTAAGGAGACTTGACGATAATTTTCTATTGTTCGCTTTAGTAATTGTCCAATCAACAGTGCTAAACTTTTCATTCCCGTGCGAAAAGTACGATAGCCACCACGAGATTGTTGAGCAGTCCATAACTCAGCAGTAGTATTGAGAAGGACAAAAATAAAGCGGTACATCAGCAATAAAAGCTCAGTTATCAGTACTGGAACTCCTATACGACGTAGTGTTTGCAAAAGTTCGGAAAAGGGGATAGTTAGCATGACAAAGTATAGGCAGGATAAAGAAGCGATCGCTCGCGTTAAAATAGTCAATCCCTGCTCAATACCTTTGTGACTGAGATATATATAATAAGAGCCAAAAGTCAAACCACCGAGTGAATCCTTTGGCACTAAATGTATGTGAGAAAGGTCTACTCCATTGATAACTAAAGCTGGTAAACTAGTTAACCAGAAGAGAGTAGCAACATAAACTAATTTTAGATAAGTTTTAGCAGGAATTCCTGCATACATCACTGTCCAAAAACTTATCCACACAGCAATCAAGATTTGAATGAAAGGATGAGCAAAGGCAGTGATAACTAGCAGGATAGTGGCAAATATCAATTTCTGCTCTGGTGCTAACCATCGCAACCGATTCGTATAAGCAAGCGTATCAATCTGAATGTTCATGATTACTGTTTCGCTGTTCAGAGCGCCCTTTGTACAAACCAATCAAAAACCCAAGTGTTCCTGCACCTAAAGCAGCCTGAGACGCAAATAAAAAGGTTTGCACTTCACAACTAGGCACATTCATCAGTGGTTTAAACCAAGGTTGATATCCGGGTTGTATTTCAGTAACAGCTTTGGCGGCTCTGTCATCTGCACCTGCAAATTCAGCGTTACGGGCAAAGATGAATGGTGCAGCTGCCAAAATCACAACTCCTCCAAGTAGCAGCCAGTTACTTAATCCTTTTTTAGATTGATTCATTGGTTTGAGGCTCCCGTTTGATTAATTTCAATAGTTCCAATTCTTGAGGAGTGTAAGATTGTAGCCAGTTCCATACCAGTACAGTCAGTAACCCTTCACTAATAGCTAAGGGTACTTGAGTCACTGCAAAAATTCCGGCAAACTTGACAAATGAGGCAACAAATCCTCCCGCTGGTGCAGGAAAAGCAAGAGCGAGTTGGATAGATGTAATAACGTATGTCAGTAAATCTGCTAAGGCTGCTGCTAGAAAGATAGCTATTTTTTGTTTACCACTTAGCCGCATCATTAGATGATATATCCAGTAAGCGGCAAATGGTCCGGCGATCGCCATTGAAAAAGCATTAGCCCCCAGTGTTGTCAAGCCCCCGTGAGCTAGTAACAGCGCTTGAAACAGCAAAACTAAACTACCCAGTACCGACATCGCTAAAGGTCCAAATAGCACTGCTCCTAACCCTGTTCCTGTAGGATGAGCGCAACTTCCTGATACTGAAGGCATTTTCAATGCTGACAGTACAAAAGTAAACGCTCCTGCCAATGCTAGAAGTAATTTTAGTTCAGGATTGGCTTTGGTGATGCGAGTGAGCGATCGCAATCCCAAAATAAAAAACGGTAATGCCACAATCCACCAAAAAACTGCCCAGCCAGGTGGTAAAAAACCTTCCATAATGTGCATAGCGTAGGCTGGTTTCGGTAAGCACACAATCAAGTAAAAACTGACCACTGCCATCAAGATGAGATTCACTAACCTTACTTTGGCTTTTGACTTGGGAATAGTTTTCAACATAAACAGTACTTGCAGATGCTAAAGCTTTTAGTATAAATCGCTCTGGCTCTTGACTCAAGAAATATCTTTGTCGGCAAAGGTTCCCGCTTTTTAGTTCCGTTTGAGAAGGTGTTGAATAGTAAAAAGTCTTGGCTACCGTCTTGTATTGAGCTACTAGGAAATATATGTTATACGTATCCTCAATACTTGTAAGTTTAAACACAATTATACTTATCTGACTACGGTGTACAATCACGAAAAAATTAAAATTTTTTCACAAGACTTTTCAAGGTTATACGAGCAAATTTGCAACATTTAGATAATGTATCCAGTTTTTTGAGAACTTACCTCATTTATCTTGATAATTATTACTTGTCAGACTGAAGAAATATTGACAATAATTTTTGACTGTTTTACTATTTTTTGAGGAAACAATTGAAAAAAATTAGCAATTTTCTTCCATTTTGCCGCTAGCCATTTCTAAAATCATGCCTAACAATTCTGTTTTAGAGCAAGAAAAACTATTGAGTCGCCGTAATCTGTTGAAGCTGGGCTTAGCAGGTACTGGTGTGGCTAGTGTAGCTTTATGGCAAATACTTAATTCCCGAAGTCAATCACGGGTAAAAGTGCCACCTCTGGCGACACAGACAACTTCTGATTTAGCTACCCCCTCGAAGATGGTACGAGAATTTGAGTATGGTACGCTGAAGCGAGAAAATGGACGTGTGATTCGAGAATTTCGATTAACTGCTGGTACTTCCCCAATTCGGCTCAATAGTGCTGTTTCTTTCAACATTTGGGATTTAAATGGTCGCATACCGGGACCAACACTCCGGGCAAAACAGGGCGATCGCGTGCGGGTGTTGTTCTTCAACCAGGCAGGACATTCCCACTCTCTACATTTTCATGGCGTTCACCCCTCAGAGATGGATGGCATTCGTCCAGTTCGCCACGGTACAGCAACTATCTATGAATTTGACGCGGAACCCTATGGTGTTCATTTGTACCATTGTCACATTCAACCAGTCACTCGTCATGTTGCCAAGGGGCTATATGGAATGTTTATCATTGATCCCCCCACTCCACGTCCCCCAGCAGATGAGATAGTCCTGATTATGGGTGGGTATGATGTGAACGATGATAACCGTAATGAATATTACGCCTTCAATGGTCTGCCCAACTACTACAAGGATAATCCGATCCGCATTTACCAAAATCAGTTGATTCGACTTTACCTGCTTAACATCATTGAATTCGACCCAGCAGTAACGTTTCACCTACACGCCAACTTTTTTAAGGTTTATCCTACGGGAATGACTTTAAAACCGTCTCATGAAAGTGATGTGATCACAATGGGGACAGCCGAACGCCACATCTTGGAATTTGCCTTTCGCTATCCAGGTATGTATATGTTTCATCCACATCAGGATGCGATCGCAGAAAACGGCTGTATGGGTCATTTTGACGTGATCACCGAAAGTCAGGAAAAAATGACATAAATTCGGGAAGCGGTTGAATACTCCAAAGATCATTGATCATTATTTTTTATAGAAGAGAATTTTTGCCCTACTATGTGGTAAAACTTGTTTTAGTATGGCAACAAACATCTGAATAACAAAAAAAGATTCATACCTAAAATTTGCCAGGGGCGCATAAAACTAAGGGGTATGAATTGAATCGTGCATCTCCTACGAGGAGAAAAGCCTACTAGTTAATCATTGCTACTTATGCATCGCCAAAAAAATCCTGATTTGATTCTTGCTGTGCAATGACGAGGTCATGACAGAACCAATGAATCATATAATTCATGGTGCAAAATGTAACATCAAATGACTTTTTTCCGATGAACATACGTCTAACACATTTACTAAACTTACCTGGTGTAGCAGTAGAATCTTGTCATTCTTCTCAAGATTCAGTATCTTTTCAATTAAGGGTTTTAACCAAAGGTACATACTGCCCACATTGTCGTAACTACACAGAGGAATTACATCAAACTAGACCAATTCTAGTTAGAGATGTACCAGTAGACAGTAAAGAAGTTTACCTAAAGTTACCACGTCGTCAGTTTTATTGCAGAGTGTGTCAGCGATACATTACTGAACGATTGCAGTTTATCGATTGGCGAAGGAGGTACACACAAAGGTATGAGGAAAATATTTATACCCAAGTCAATCGTTTCAATATTGAGCAAATTAGCCAACAGCAACATCTTGGTGTTGAGCAAGTCAAGAACATTTTTAACCACATCAATCAAAAGCGAAAAAAACAGCATCTTGAACTCAGCGAAAAGAGGTATAGCTATGAGAAGTATGGAAAAAATAACAAAAAATTATCACCATAAAGTCAAAGAATAAGAGTATTATTTTTGTTGACTGTAGATTTTTTTTGTAAAAGTCTGTATGCTGAAAGAAGTGTCTTAAACATAGCGTTAAAGCATACACTTTAGAAAAGTTTCCCTAGATCATCCGGGCATCCTATTAATGACATAGCGGGAGATGACTTCCTAAATTACGGTTTTCCTCCCATCTAAATAGTTGTTTGTTGAACACTAACTGAGGATTTTTGATAGTGCTAGATTCACGTGTTGATTCAATTTTTGGAGAGTTCCCTCAACAACTGGATATTCTCAACGTTAGAGTCTATAGACTGAGTATGTTATCTGCTAGCATCTTTCTATTTTTGAGCTTATTTAACTTACAGCATTCTAGTCCTTGGCATTAGACATCTGGTGCAGATTCATTTGAAACCCTTGTAATAGGTGGGCTGAAATCTAATTAATACAGAGGTCTATGGATGGAAATAACTAGACAGTTAAAATCTGCACAAAGCTGATTTTATAGGCATTATAGCTTACCCTGCGGCAAAGGCTTTGCCCTACAGCATACCTGCTTTCTTGTACTAGCAACTTAGCATATATGCGTTACCGTGCATAATAGTTGCTGGCACTGCTAATATCATGTCAGATTAAAACAGTGAACACTGAACAGGCAACGCCAAGGTGAGCGTCAGCCGAACGGGAACAGTGAACAGTGAACAATGAACTGATAACTGATAACTGATAACTGGTAACTGATAACTGTTAAATAACCGTTCGCAGCCAGTAAAGGGAAGCAATCCCAAAGACGCAAGCAAATTGCGTTGTTTGACGGAGTTTGCCCGAGAGTTTAGCAAGAGTTTGCATATCTTTTGTGTTACTCCGAAGAAATACTCTTGAGGGAGTGAGTGGGGAAAGTGTTTCTTTCATTCGTAACGGGTTGCAATCGCTGCCCGTGACACTCAACGGCTGTTTGAAACAGCACCTGTTCATACCAAGTTGCAATTCTGGTGGTAGCATAAGTCAATTGCATTCAAAGCAGCGTGCCCTCTGGGCATACGAAACGAGGCGAGCGTAAGCTTCAGGAGAGTTTTCCGCGACGAGCGCTAACGCGTTCGCGCCCGATTTGTGCCGCAACCATACCCTAAAGGTGGAGCAAAGCAATGTGCTTAACCACAAACTATTACAGCAGAACGCAACTTAAGTATTAAGTAACGATTTCCAGCTTGTAGCTGAAAAAGCAACATACAGTATTCAATATTCAGTTTTTCCCAGTTGAATTGTTACCCCTTGCAATACCTTATAAGGTAGCGCAAGGGGTTTTTTTTGCTTAGTCACAACATCAGCAACACTTGAACGATAGTCTTGAAAGACTACTGCTGATTTAGTTGACGCCGCGCTGCTTCTAAAATGATCCTTTGTTCAGCACGGGCGATCGCCAAATATGTCCGTTCAACAGCTTCCGGTTCAACAGAAATAGAAGTGATGCCCCATTGCACCAATTGCTCAATAATTTCAGGATACAGCGCTGGCGCTTGACCGCAAATAGAACAAGGAATTCCTGCACTATTTGCCATTTGAATAAGTTGAGCAACAGCACCCATAACCACTGGATGACGTTCATCAAACATTTTTGCGAGTTGTCCTTGCTCTCTATCCACTCCCAAAAGCAGTTGAGTCAGATCATTAGTACCAATTGAAATTCCCTGTACACCTGCTTTCACATATTCTGGCAGTAAAAACAGCACGCTTGGCACTTCTGCCATAATCCACAATTGAAACTGTGGTACTTGGGTTAACCTTGCTTGCTCAACTTTTTGACGGCAAAAAGAAAACTCTTCCACTGTACGAACAAAAGGTAACAGTAAATGGATATTGCTGTATCCTGCGTTTTGTACAGCGGCTATTGCAGCCAGTTCTAACTCAAAAACTGCGGGATTTTTCACATAGCTGAAAGTTCCACGTTCCCCCAGCATTGATTGCGTGGAAGATTGTACATTATCATTCAAAGATAGCAGTTCATGAGAACGCCAATCCAAAGACCGATAAAAAACAGGTCTTGGTGCAAAAGCTTGGGCGAAGTGAATCATCTGCTCACGCCAACGCTCTAACAATTTGGTTCGGTGTCCTTCAAAGAGCCAAGTACTCGGGTGTTTCCCTTCGAGTATATTCAGAACCATCAGTTCTGAGCGCAATAATCCCACACCATCTACAGGTAAACTTTGCGCTTGTTCTATCACACTAGGCTGGCTCAAGTTAACCAACAGTTTTGTAGTGATCATCGGGAGACTCAGGCGTGATGGGGAGATGGAAGACGCGGAGAATAAATATGTCCCCTTGTCTACGGACACTTTCCTCAAGGGGAGCCAGCCTCGTGCTTTGGTGTCCTCTCCTAGTTCCCTTGTCTCCGTATCATCTTCCCCTTGTCGATGGACACTTTCCTCAACAGAAGCATCAGCTCCAGAAGAGTTTTCCGACAAAGGCGTCTGGGGTTGAAAAACTCCAGCATGGTGAGACAGCGCGAATGACGGTGAGGGGGTCGCAGTCTTGGCGGTTCCCGTCGATTGCGTTCGCGCAGCGTCTCCGAAGGAGTTACCCCCGAACCCGGAGGGCTTTCCCGACAGAGGCGACTGCGTTAGCGAAGCGTGACCGGAGGTCATACCCGAAGGGAAGTGTCCTCCCCTAGTCTCCTTCGCGCCTAATTCCGACTCCGTAGGAACCTCAAGTTCTTCTTCGCTCTTAATCCCTAACGCCAATCTGCTCAAGTCGGAAAGCTCGCCGGACGGAAGCTTCCGCCCGGCAGACTTTGCGGAAAACCCACCCGCGGGGCTGGTTCCTCCGTCGGAACCCCGAGTTCCCTTTGTCCCCGTGTCCTCTTCCCCTTGTCCTATTTCCCTAGCTTCTCTTGTGAGACGATAAACTTCCCCCTTGTCGCCATCAATCAGTAATTTTTCGCCAGTTTGAACGATTGCTGTGGCATCTGCTACGCTCACCACTGCTGGTATTCCCAATTCTCTCGCAAGGATAGCAGCATGACTTGTGATACCTCCTTTGTCAGTAATAATGCCAGCAGCTTGTTGCAGTAGCGGTAACCAATCAGGTGCGATTGTTGGTGTGACTAAAATGACTCCCTTGGGTAATTGTTCTGGTTTTTGTTGTGCATTCACAATAATATGAGCAGTTGCTGTCACACGTCCCGGTGATGCTCCTAATCCTTTGAGAGAGTGGAAATTATAAATTGCTAGAGGTGTACTCATTTGCGTTAGGTAAAGCGTACTCGTTGTCTCACAAGAGATAGTCCACTCAAAGGTAAAATTGACGCCAGTTTCTTTGACAATTTGACTTGCTAGTTGAATGAGTTGTTGCAGATATTCTTCTGGCAAAGCGTACTGTTTTTGTTGGTCTTCTTCCAACAGGTAAGCAACAAGACTTGAATCATTTGAGGCAAGCGCACCTGAAGCAGGCACGGTTTGCAAAGCAGCTACGGGCGCTTTATCATTAAGACGGTAAGCTACGATCTTATTGCCCAATTGCCGTTCTTTGACAGTACCAGTTTCCGGATGGATGTAGTAAACATCTGGCAAGACTTCACCTTGAGTCATTGCCACTCCTAATCCCCATGTTGCTAAAATTTCCCATTCAGAGGAGTTGGCATTGAGTAAGCCGCTGGCGATCGCATTTCTAAAAGGCTGTACCAAAACTCCCAAATTCATTTGTTGCAGGTCTATTCCTGCCCATTGCCAGTACAATAAACTTTTAGCACGAAACATCTGACTCCAGGTGCGCTTCAATGCCAGAGCAATAGCCTCTTCATCACATTCACATACCTGAGATTCTAGCAATCCAGATGTCTTAGTGGCCCCATGCTTTATGGTAGGCACGACAAAAGTTGGTCGAAAAATCAGATATGCTGATTTTAATTCTTTAGCTGCATTGACAATTTGACTAAGTAGGTGTTGTGGCAAATGAGCAGCACTCATCTCTTGGCGCAAGCGTCTAGCAACCTGCTGAAGTTGACGCCAATTTTTGACATCTAAGTGTAGCGAAGAATAAGGTAAGTCAGCGACTAACGCCTCCGAACTGTTAAGAGTTTCTAGAAATTCTCGCAAAACTTCTGCTGAAACGACAAAACCAGGCACTACAGGATAACCGCGCTGCATAATTCTGCTTAAATAAAATGCTTTGTCACCAACTTTGGCGCGGTCTTGTAGTTTAATTTGATCAAGCCAGTAGAGTTTATCCACTCAATTACTTTGTTATCTGTTGTCAGTAGCTACGATAATGGAATTACTGTAATCATATAAGTAGCGACGGCTTCACGAATAGTAAATATAGGAATCTGGTTTGATTTGGTGAGACCAGTGCTGCAGGAGGGTTTCCCGACAGAGGCATCTGGCGTTAGCCGTAAGGCGTGCGCTTTGCGCATACCCGAAGGGTGAAATTACTTGCGTAGGGAGGGAATAGGGAACACCCGAACACCCGAACAGGGAATAGGGAATAGGGAAGAAGGCTGTTTGAAGTGTACGAAGCTTCGCAAAAATCTTTGGAGGAGTCCTAATAGTCAGATCTCATCCACTGAAAAACTACCAAAATTAGGTTACAGCATTTGTCCAACATCTATGTTTATGACGCTGACTTAGCTTGTGGTTATGCGCTTAAAGTTTAAATAAGTCCGTTTACCTGAAAAAACCCAATATCTCTCGTTACAAGGTAGAAGACACAAGAGAAGAAAATTTTTTAACGATTTTTTATATTTTACGTTACATTATATGTGCCTATTAAGATAGTACCATTAAGTACACGAGTGATTGTATATTAATCTCCATCAAGAATTGATAAGGATTTTCCATTGCCTAGCATCTACTATCTTCCGGCTAATGATTGGTTGAACATCACTTTTAGGTTGTGCCTTGCTTTACTCGTTGGGGCAATAATTGGCATAGAACGCCAAATTAGACACAAACCAGCTGGTTTGCGAACTCATATGCTGGTGAGTTTTGGTGCAGCGCTGTTCACTCTCGTATCTTTGGTAACAGGTGCAGATAAACCAAATGGGGATGCTCTTTCGCGAGTGATTCAAGGTATTGCTGCTGGTGTAGGATTTCTTGGTGGAGGAGAAATTTTACGGGAATCTTCCCAAGAATCAGCGCGAACTGAAATTAAGGGACTCACTTCAGCAGCAGCTATTTGGGTTTGCGCTGGTTTGGGAATTGCTGCTGGATGTGGTTTGTGGCAGTTAGGATTAATTGCGGCTTTGTTGTCTTTGTTAGTTTTAAATGTTTTTAAACGATTTGAATAAAAAAAAGGGAACAGGGAACAGGGAACAGGGAACAGGGAACAGGGAACAGGGAACAGGG
>NZ_QMEB01000201.1 GCF_012912135.1 Brasilonema bromeliae SPC951
GTACTGGCTCCCCTACACCCTTACACCCCTTCTTCTTGACGCGATCGCCAATAGTGCCAAACAAAACCTGAAAACGTCAATACACCCAAAAAGAACTGGATATTTGCTGAGCCAAGACGGTCTTTACCGTAAAACTCTGGCGGAAAAACTGTCATGTTATACCCGACAAACACGGCAGAAATGAAACCCATCAAAGCCAAACCTAGCAAACTGTAGGAAAGAATTTCTTCACCATTTGCAATTGGGAAAATTCGCCTAACCCAACCAAAAGGTGCCACAAGAATGTGCCACGCACCACCCGCAATTAAAATTAAACTTATCCAAATGTGACCACCGATAACATCTTCTAAGTTGTCAACACTTGCCATTCCTAAAAGTGTCCAGCTATTATCTTTGAGGCCAACTAAGTAGCCAAAGATTGTCTTTGGATCAAGAGTAGGATTGGTAATCAGGCGGACATTGTCAATATTGGTGTCATAAATTCCACCAAAAAACATTGCCTTTAGCACCAGTAGCAATGCACCAAAACCTAGAATAATCAGGTGATGACCTAAGATGAAACCCAATTTTTTGGGATCGTTCCATTCATAATGAAATTTTGCTGCCCGTCCTCCAGCATTGTGCAAAATAGCTGGACCGCGAAACACATGAAAAAGTCCCCCTGCACCCAAAACAGCAGATGCGACTAAATGCAACATTCCAATGACAAAGTAGGGATAAGTATCGACAACTTCACCCCCAGCACTGACTCCCCAACCTAAAGTTGCCAAGTGGGGTAACAAAGTGAATCCCTGCTCATACATTGGTATGCCTGGGATAAAGCGTACCACTTCTGATATGGTCGTTGATCCTACCCAAAACATTATCAAGCCTGCGTGAGCCACGTGAGCGCCCAAAAGCAGACCACATAAGTCAATTAAACGAGCATTACCAACCAGCCAGGGGGAATCTGTGTTTGCTGCAAAGGTTTTATCAGTAGAAATTGCCACAATTGAATTCCTTTGTGAACATTCTGAGATTTTGGGAATCTAAATGACTCGTGTCTGACCCAAAAATTACCTGTTGAAGCGAAGTAGGGTGGGCATGGGCAATGCCCACCAGTACTACCAAAATCTTACAATCTATAAAGTTTTACGATTCGCTGCTAACAGTATCACTGCCAACAGCATTTAATGCTCTTTCAACTTGTTTGAAGTCAACGCCAATGGCTCGCAGTGCGTGCCACAGATGTCCTTGCAAGAAGAAGAAAGCTAAGAAGAAGTGGGCGTTTGCCAACCAAGCACGAGACGTATAAGCGCCATTTGCCAACTTAACGCTATCGGCAAAATAGGGTGTAACGCCGAATTTGAGTTCTAAAACAGGACCGTAAAATTCCACGGGATAGGCTAAGGTGTTCACTGCACAAAAGTAAGCTGCAACAAATCCTGCTAAGGCAATACCACCCAAAGAGTAGGAAAGAATGGCTTCACCTGTGAAGATTAAAAGCTTCTTCGCCCAAGCAAAAGGCTCTGTAAGGATGTGCCAAATACCTCCACCAATGAGCATAAGACCCACATATATATGACCGCCAACTAAATCTTCTAAGTTGTTAACGCTGACAAAGTGGGTTTGATAGCCGTAGATAACAAATGGGTTGAGGGTAGGCTCACTCACGAGTCGGACATCATGAATTGTGGAGTCGTAGAGTCCTCCCCAGAACATTGCTTTGCCCACGAGTAGTAAAGCCCCTACTCCCAAGAAAATCAAGTGATGTCCTAAGATAAAGCTGAGTTTTTTGGGGTCGTCCCATTCAAAATGAAATTTACGAGCGCGACCAGAGGCGTCTTTCAAGTTCCGAGGACCTTTGAAGGTATGGAAGAGCGCACCTGCACCCAAAACAGCGGATGAGATCAGGTGCAAAGCTCCAATCACGAAATAGGGGTAAGTATTCACTACCTGACCGCCTTCTCCCACACCAAAGCCTAAAGTCGCTAAGTGGGGCAGCAAAATCAGCCCTTGCTCACCCATCGGTACCGCAGGGTTGTATCGAGAGAGTTCAAACCAAGTAAATGCACCCGCCCAGAGGGTTGTCAGTGCAGCTTGCGCCACATGTGCGCCGATAAATAAGCCAGAGAGATTGGCGAAGCGAGCGTTACCAGCCCACCAGTCATATTTGACGTTTCGATTACCGTATGTTTGCATTGCTTTTATCTTGATAAGTTATTGCTAGTCATCATCAACAAAGTTGATTTCCACTTGGCTTTTAAGTTGAGGAAATGGAAAACTTAGCTACGAACCAAATTCTTTCTTTAACTGAGCAACCCAAGCTTTGACTCGCTCTTTTGTTAAATCAGATTGATTGTCTTCATCAAGTGCCAGTCCCACAAATTTGCCATTCTTGACGGCTTTAGACTCAGTAAAGTCATAGCCATCAGTTGACCAAGAGCCAACACTTTTACCACCTTGCTCGGAAATCTTTTCTTCTAGAATCCCGATCGCATCCTGGAAGTTATCAGCATAACCAATCTGGTCTCCAGTACCAAAATATGCAACCAGTTTGCCACTGAAATCTATGTCGTCGAGTTCGGGGAAAAAGCCATCCCAATCACTTTGAAGTTCACCAATATTCCAAGTGGGACAGCCAATAATCAGGCATTCATATTCATCAAAATCACTCGCTTCCACTTTGGACATATCGTGCAATGTGACGACATTACTACCAAACTCATCGCGAATCATTTCCGCAGCAGATTCAGTTTTGCCAGTTTGAGTACCGTAGAACAGACCAATTTTTTTCGACATTTTCACACCTAATAGATTGCTTAGCCCTGATTCGTCAACGAATGCACCAGTTCAACGAACAAATGGCTATTATTCAAAAGCAGGAAGGCAAAGAACGCTCCGCCACAACTACCTACTGTCCAGCCAACATTAAAGTTGCTCCAAGACTTAGCGGTTTTCATGTTGTCTGGTAATTCGCCAATAGCCGGTTTCTTCTGTTGAAATGATGCACTTGCATACAACGACAGACAAACTGACAAAATAAACAGCAGACCAATTGTGGCAGCTAGTCCTGCTAGGTTCGCTGACTCGGTGTTCCGCAAAGGACCCAACTTCACAAATGGACCAATCAGGAAGTAGCCGTGCGCCATGCCAATTTCCAATCCCCGTGCAAAGGGAGACAATCCCTGACGGTAAATCGGCAGATTCTGCAAATATATCTGCGCTATGCCAGAAGCATTAACTGGGGTAGCAAAATTCCCAACTTCCGGAATATCCGCATAATTGATCACTCCTTGTTGAAAGTCAAGCCCTGCGGCTATGGTACGCACCCTCAGTGCATGCCAGATGTGACCAGCCAAAAAGACCGCTGCCAAAGCAAAGTGACTGGTTGCAAGCCAGGTGCGAACTGTCACAATTCCCGACTCAGTGGTACTGAGTCCCAGTGGGCCATAGAACACTGTGGGGTACACTGTGTCATTGACTGTGACAAAGTATGCCGCGAGAAAGCCCATGTATGCTATAGCACCCAGACTGTAGGACAGGTAAGCCTCACCAGACCAAAACAGTACCCGTTTTGCCCATTTCAAGGGTTTTGTGAAGATGTGCCAGAATCCGCCACCAATGCAGAGTAATCCTACCCAGATGTGTCCGCCGACGACATCTTCTAAGTTGTTAACTGCTGCCATCCCCTGACTGCCAAAAACACCGAAAAGATAGCCAAAGATGCGAACAGCGTTGAGAGTCGGTTGACTAATCACCCGCACACAAGCAACTGCCGGATCGTACAAACCACCCCAAAACAGTGCCTTAGCCACTAACAGCCAGGCTCCTAACCCTAACAGCAGCAGATGAATACCAAGAATGGTGGTCATCTTGTCTTCATCTTTCCAGTCATAGCCAAACGAACCAAAGAAGGTCTGATTCTCAGGCAAGACTTGCGGACCCACAAGGGCATGGTAAATGCCACCAGCACCCAGAACGGCTGAACTGACCAGATGCAGAATGCCAATGACAAAATACGGATAGGTATCAACAATTTGTCCACCATTGCCAACACCAAACCCCAGAGTTGCTAGATGTGGCAATAGGATTAACCCTTGCTCGTACAAGGGTTGGGAGGGGTCATACTTGGTGACCTCAAATAAGGTCATGGCACCTGCCCAAAAGACAATCAACCCTGCATGAGCAACATGAGCACCTAAAAGTCGTCCTGAGAGGTTGGTTAACCGAGCGTTCCCTGACCACCTCTTAATCAACATAGGAGTTTGAACAGCCATGTTGGTCATGACCTTCTCTCCTGAAAAATTGTCAAAACAACTGGAATACGCATTTTGCTTAATGAATAAGTATCTCAATAAGTCTTGCGTTGATCGTATCAGACTTCTTGCAAATTATTCTCAATTTATTTGTTAATTTTTGTAAATCTCTAGCCTGAGATTTTTACCTTTCTTCACACAACGACAAATCAGCCCATCAGATAACACCCTGAAAGGTTAACAGGACATGATATCAAACACTCTGAAGAAACACAGGGGTGTAAGGGTGTAGGGGTGTAGGGGTGTAAGGGTGTAAGGGTGTAAGGAAAAAAGGTGTTTCTTTGGTTGCGGGGGTGTAATCGCGCCCCTTGGGCACTCATATCATGTCCGTCACCAGAGTTTTTGAAAACCTTGTGGTCGATTTTGTTGAGAATTGAGAAACTGCACAAACTGCCGGGACTCAGCAGAATCATCGGGAAATAAAGTCAAAAGTTCAAAGTATTTTGGGGTTGTCTTTGGAATTGGTCTTCCATTTAAGTCTTGGGGATTTCTGACTGACCTAACCAAAGGGTACATCCGATACCATAATCGACCTATTCGCCCCATTTGTCCAGTCACCGATGAAATAATGTATACCTAGCTAAAGTTTTGTATCGAAGACTTATTAAGTATTAATTTAGATGGTTTGCCCTCTCGGGAATTCCCAATTCCTTCAAACACATTTGTATTAGGAAACACACAATAAGTTAAAACTAATCTCATTCTGTAGTTAGAAGTTGGGTAGAGGAATACACAGTTAATTATTAACTAACAAGAACAAAGAATCAAACAACGCGCATAAGAACCACCGAGAGCAGATGCTGCGCTAGCCGCTCGAACAAGAGCAGTCGTACGAATGCGCTGTAGTTTTTTTACTCAAAACCGGGTTGAAAGGAGAGTTAATGACCTCACAGAATCTACAAGAACAAAGACCGAAGCCGCCGTTCCCCGAACAACAACAACAGGAGCCGGGACTAGAGTCACAGATGAACCCGAAGCCGGACAGGGCGCGAAAATTCCTATCGTGGATCCGGAAAACTGCAATCAAGAGTCGGATGCGCAGGAAACCGTTCGTATCGTCGAGAAGGAGGGGCGCAAGTGCGTCGCGATCGCAGGCGAGGCATAGGGCGCGTGGTGAGTACAAGCGATTACACAATTAATTTTGAATTTTGTATCTCCTGCCCAGACGCTGAGCGCAAAGCGCACGCTCCGCGAACGCGTTAGCGCAGCGTGCCGTAGGCATACGCGCAGCGTGCCCGTATCTCCTGCGGAGACCGCACGGTACAGGCCTCAAGCCGTGCCGCAGGCATAGGGCATATTTTGAATTTTGAATGTTTGAGAAGCGAGTGACGTTCTGCTTTATACCCAATGACAAATAAACCTATAAAAATTTTGTTTGCATAAAAAGTTATGGCTATTTCACTGAAACCTCTGGGAAACCAAGTCGTTGTCATTACAGGTGCCTCTAGTGGCATTGGCTTAGTGACCGCAAGAATGGCAGCAAAACAGGGCGCAAAGCTTGTCCTGGCAGCACGAAATGAAGATGCTCTGCGTCAACTGGTTGATGAAATTCGCGGGCTTGGGGGGGAGGCGATCTATGTTGTCGCTGATGTCGGGCAAGAAGAAGATGTGAATCGCATCGCCCAAAGAGCGATCGCTGAATTTGGCGGCTTTGATACGTGGGTTAACAATGCAGGCGTATCGATCTTTGGTCGCTGCATGGATGTTTCAATCCCCGACATGAAGCGCATGTTTGACACGAACTTCTGGGGCGTTGTGTATGGCTCTCGCGCCGCCGTCAACCACTTCAAACAGCGCCAAAGCGGCAGTGGGGCGTTAATCAATGTTGGCAGCTTTCTGGGCGATCGAGCGGTGGCGGTTCAGTCAACCTATTCGGCTTCAAAACATGCGCTGCATGGTTGGACAGATGCCCTGCGAACGGAGTTGGAGGCGGAAGGTGCTCCTGTATCAGTAACATTGATTCACCCCGGACGGATTGACACTCCATACAACGAACATGCCCGCAGCTACATGCCAAAACAACCCGCGCATCGCGGCATGATCTACCCACCCGAAGCGGTCGCTGAAGCAATCTTGTATTCGGCAGAACATCCGAAGCGAGACATGTTCGTCGGTTTCCAAGCCAAGGCTCTGGCGGTGTTGGCTGGTATCTCACCACGGCTCACGGACAAGTTGATAGAGCTTTGGGCGTTTCCCTCGCAACAGTCTGATCGCCCCTCGCGCGACCCTGAAGACAATGCGCTCTATCGGGCTGGCTACGGTATGCATGAGCGGGGGACTCACCAAGGCTGGATTCGATCGGGCAGCCTCTACGTGAAAGCTGAGAAGCATCCGGTGACTACAACCATTATTGTTGCTGGTCTTGGCACCTTAATCTGGTGGCTTACATCCTCTGCGGTTCAAGGTTACTAAATTGCCAAAATTCTGTTAGACAATCCATCCCTGTACGCCCCGAGATCATCTTGGCTTGGGGGGCTATAAGACCCACACCATAATTTTTATTTGGTGTGGGATACATGGACACCCCAAGTTAATTTTATGGGATTCAATATCCCTAAAATTAACAATAAAATGCGGTAGTTTTTGACAGGATTTGCTAATAAAAATGATACAATAGAAATACCGAATAGCCATCGGTTGACTTGACTCAAACGGACACGTCTTAGCAGATACGCGCATTGGGTGAAGTTGAAATTTAGGCGAATGGCACACGAGAGGGAGCGCAGTTTGCACTGAAGTTTGCTGCCGATGTGCCTAGTCATGTCGATATGTTTAGCAAGTGAACTACCCACACGCTCCCTTGCGGTACAGTGTGGGCTTCCAACTTCACGCGCGAAGAAGTTAATTTGAAATTCCCTAATACGACCACTTCCAATTCTGAATTTCCGGCATATCCTCACCGTACCTATTAATGTACTGCTTGTGTTCGATGAGTTTGTCTTGCAGCATCTGCTTAACATAAGCTGCTTTGTAACCTAGGTGTGGTACGCGGTTTATCACGTCCATCGCCAGGTGGAAGCGATCCAAATCGTTGACGACGACCATATCAAAAGGCGTGGTAGTCGTTCCCTCTTCTTTGTAACCCCGCACATGCAGATTTGCATGATTCGTGCGACGGTAACTCAAACGGTGAATCAGCCAAGGATAACCGTGGAAAGCAAAGATAATCGGCTTGTCAGTGGTGAATATACTATCAAAGTCTTTATCGCTGAGTCCGTGGGGGTGTTCACTCTCAGGTTGAAGTTTCATCAAGTCTACGACGTTTACCACCCGCACCTTCAAGTCTGGGAAGTTTTGACGCAGAATGTCCACGGCTGCTAAGGTTTCCATTGTCGGAATATCTCCTGCACATGCCATTACCACATCTGGTTCACTACCTTGGTCATTGCTTGCCCATTCCCAAATACCGATACCTTTGGTGCAGTGTTTTACTGCTGCTTCCATATTCAAGTATTGCAAAGCAGGTTGCTTCCCAGCAACGATAACGTTGACATAGTTACGGCTTCGCAAACAGTGGTCTGTTACCGACAGCAAGGTATTAGCATCGGGGGGTAAATACACGCGAATGACTTTCGCTTTCTTGTTAACCACAACGTCGAGGAAACCGGGGTCTTGGTGAGAGAAGCCGTTGTGGTCTTGCCGCCAAACGTGAGAGGTGAGAAGGTAGTTGAGGGAAGCAATTGATCTGCGCCAAGGAATATCAAGGCAACTGTCGAGCCATTTGGCGTGCTGGTTGAACATTGAATCTACAATGTGGATAAACGCCTCGTAGCAGGAGAAGAAGCCGTGACGACCAGTGAGGAGGTATCCTTCTAACCAACCCTGGCAAGTGGTTTCACTGAGAATTTCCATCACCCGACCTTCGGGAGACAGGTTGACATCATAAGGAAATTTCTCAGCTTCCCAAGTCCGGTCTGTTACCTCAAATACAGCATCCAAGCGATTTGATTTGGTTTCGTCTGGACCAAATATGCGGAAGTTGCGGGACTCCAAATTGAGTTTCATCACATCCCGCAGGAATTTTCCCGTCACCCTAGTGGCTTCGGAAATAACCTTGCCTGATTCAGAAACGTCAACGGCATAATTCCGAAAATCAGGCATTCTCAAGTCACGCAGCAGAAGACCACCGTTGACATGGGGGTTGTCACCCATGCGTCGGTTTCCTTTGGGGGCCAGTTCTGCGAGTTCTGGAATAAACTTGCCATTTTCATCGAAGAGTTCTTGTGGATTGTAACTGTTCATCCACTCTTCTAGAAGTTTGATGTGTTCTGGCTTGCTTGCTAACTCGCCAAAAGGAACTTGGTGCGATCGCCAAAAACCCTCTACCTTCTCCCCATCAACTTCCTTGGGTCCCGTCCAACCTTTGGGGCTTCTGAGGATAATCATCGGCCATTGCGGACGCTTAGTGTTGCCATTGTTACGCGCCTCTTCCTGAATTTCTTTGATTTCGTGAATCACAGTATCCAAAGTCGCCGCCATCAGCTGGTGCATTGTTTCCGGGTCAGACCCTTCGACAAAGTAAGGCTTGTAACCGTAACCTATAAATAAACTCTCCAGTTCTTGATGACTCAATCGCGCCAGCACTGTCGGGTTCGCAATTTTGTAGCCGTTAAGATGGAGAATAGGGAGAACAGCACCATCATACACGGGGTTGAGAAACTTATTCGAGTGCCAGCTCGTAGCGAGAGCTCCCGTTTCCGCCTCACCATCGCCAACAACACAAGCAACAATCAAGTCGGGGTTGTCAAATGCAGCACCATATGCATGGACGAGAGAGTAACCAAGTTCACCCCCTTCGTGGATAGAACCAGGAAGTTCAGGAGTGCAATGGCTACCAACACCGCCAGGGAATGAGAATTGGACGAAGAGTTTCTTCATCCCCTCAGCATCTTGGGAGATGTTGGGATAGTATTCGCTGTAGGTACCTTCTAGGTAAGCGTTTGCAAGTATTCCAGGACCGCCGTGACCTGGACCAGCAATATAGATCATATTCTGGTCATACTTTTTGATCATCCGGTTGAGGTGAACGTAGATAAAGTTCAAACCTGGAGTTGTCCCCCAGTGACCCAAAAGTCTGGGTTTGATGTGTTCCAGCTTTAGCGGTTCTTTAAGCAGTGCGTTGTCGAGTAGATATATTTGTCCAACTGAAAGATAATTAGCTGCACACCAGTAGGCGTTCATTTTCTGCAGTTCTTCACCTGTTAAAGGCTTTGTTTGTGGGGGACTTGCTAGAGTCATATCGAACTCCTTGACAAAAGGATTTTGATGAATTTACCCGTATGAAGTTTAGTTATCTTTGACATGACGGTCATCTAACTTCTGACCAATCTTGCCAATATTAATTTCACAAAAGTCGCAAGTTAATGCTTGTGATAAGTAGCTCAACCTAATTAAATGTAAAATGTCATTGCGAGCGAAACGCAGTGGAGCGAAGCAATCGCAAGAATCGTATTTTATGTTTTTTTATGTTGACCTACTTACTCGCAAGTGCATTTGGGTAACGTATACCATCACTCTGCGATAGTTATGTTAACTACAGTTAAAGACGTGATTAATTTTGAATACTTGCTTACGAAACACAGGGAACAGGGAACAGGGAACAGGGAACAGGGAACTCTTAACAAGCAAGAAGGAGGATGGTGTTTCTTTCATATGTTACTAGCGGTTAAGAGCGCATGAGTTTAAGGCTCAGATCTTGCACCATAGTATTCGTCCGCCAAGAAATAAATTTCTTGGCTCAAAACCAAAGTCCGTTAAAACGGACTGGGTAAGTCTTTGAGTCCGTTTTAACCGACTTGATCTATTAGCCTTGTAGACGCCGGAGGCGGCTTCCCGCAGGGTACTTGAGTTCAAGGCGTACTCACTGGTGAAGTGCAAGATTTGAGTTTAGCAATTAAACCCGTCCAAATATTACTGGTAGTTGAAAGTCATCTTGTCAATGGACAGCCGCTGAAACGGTGTCAGATTTGAAATACATTATAGGCAGGGCTATCTTAATGAAAATACGGTTGTTTCGTACACAAGACACCGAGCAAATAGCACAGTTATTCCACGAAACAGTGCGTGAAGTCAACATCCGCGATTACTCAAACAATCAAGTCAAAGCGTGGGCACCAGATGATATTTACTTTAGAAACTGGTCAGAAGTTTGTTTAAAAAGAATTACTTATATTGCAGATGAAGAGGGAATAATTGTTGGTTTTGGGGAGTTAGAACCCAATGGTCATATTAATTGTTTTTACTGCCATAAAAACTATCAGCGTCGCGGAGTAGGGAGTCAAATCTATCAGGCAATTGAGGCAAAAGCATTGGAATTAGGATTGGATCGCCTGTTTACTGAGGCGAGTATTACTGCAAAGCCATTTTTCCAGCATATGGGATTCTCAGTTGTCAAAGAACAACAAGTGACCCGTCGGGGAGAAACTTTTACTAATTATGTCATGGAGAAGTTTTTAAGTTGCTAAGGCAAATCAAAATCTTGCAGAAGCAGGACTCTCAAAATTCGTCGAGATTCGTGCTTATATCAGCTTTCAGGAAAATGGCGAGAGAGAAAATCTTGAGGTGTCAAAATGGGAATTTGATTAAATTCAGTCAAGACTAGTAAATCTAAATCACCAGTAATAATGACTTCCGCACTAGCTGCAACAGCTGCAGCTAAAATTTTATTATCTTTTGAATCGCGTAGTTGAGGGGCATCAACAGAAATATCTGGACACATCTGTATGACATCTTTTGTCGCATTAATGACATCATCTACATTCAAATCTAAAGATTGGATTTTGGACTGAAATTTTCTACGGCGTAAAGTCATTTCTAATTCTAGAAATAAAGCATCATTAGCAAAAATAGTAATTTTCTTGTCTTCTGCAAGTATTAAAACTTTATCTGGAACACCTCCCCACAACAAAGCTGATATCCAAACGTTAACATCAACTACAACTTTCATTTTTCAGTCCAAAGTTCTTGTCGTACTTCCTTGACTATCCGACTGATTTCTTTCAGTGTAGGTTGATTGGGGTCTGAACCTGCTTTTTGTACTCGTCTTCTTAATTCTTTTAATGTTAGTGGTTTACGGATTTTTTTGAACACAATTTCATCTTCTGTGACTGAAACTTCATACTCAGTCAATGGCTTTAGTTTTTCTAACAACTCTGATGGGATTTCTAGTTTTCCATCATCTGTCACTTTGACAATCATCTTTATATCTACAGTGTTTATTTTCTAATTTCCATTTTACTATGTACGTCCGTTGAATATGAGCGTACTGAAATCCGTTAGTGTAAGGTTAAGCCTGTTGCCAAAAATTTATCAATCAATGCAGTTCACCTCAGATCAAATTTTGATTCTTCGTTTTCACTCGCAGATATAATTCCTCTTCATCCTGTACTAGATGTCCGGGGTGAATTTGTTGATTTTTCTGACGACGTTTTTTGAGTTCAGGGGTTTCTACCCACAGATAAAAACACCCAGGTTGTATAAAGTCAGCCGCTGCGTTGGGTATCCACGTACCATGAATAACTTTCATGAGTCCACGCTTTTGGTGAGTCTAGAATTTCTAGAGGGTCTAGATTACTTTACCAAAAGTAAGTATGGACTATGACATAACTATGCAAAAAATTCAGATTCTGTTTGCAAAGCCGCTATAGCTACACATCACGGGCTTTTAAAAAATTATAGATCGCAAGAGTAATGGCTAAAACTAACGCGATATGAATGAGATTCCCTGCAATGTGAAGTACTAGACCCAATACCCAAAAAGCAAACAGTAGAACGACAAGACCCCAAAGTATGCCTAACATAATTTTTGATTCAGGTTTCTAGTAGAGGATTTCTATCAGAGTAATTCCTAGAGACTACAAAAAAATAATTTCGATACAAATTTTTAAATAATTTTTAAACACACTCATCTTCTTTCTATCCTCTGGGTGCATACATGATAATCAATACACTCAATAACGCTAAACAGCCTCCCAGTATATCGTAGCGGTCTGGAGCCACTCCATCAACTTTCCAACCCCAAAGCATTGCCATTGCAATAAACACGCCCCCGTAGGCAGCATAAACTCTACCAAAGTTCGCAGGCTGGAGAGTCGCGAGCATACCGTATAAAGCTAACCCAATACCTCCTGCAATTCCCCACCAGACAGGTTTTCCTTCTCTTAACCATTGCCATACGAGATAACCGCCACCAATCTCAAACAAGCCAGCCCAGATAAAGCAAAGTAAGGATTTGAGTATTTCTTTCAATTGAGAATATCCTCAGCGAACCAGTGAAGATTGTTTACAAATTATAGATTGTCTCAAGTTTGTGTATTGGCAAGAGTATAGGAAAACACAACAATTGTGACTTATTCTATAGCAGGGAACAGGGAACTCTTAATAGGCGTGTGATTGTCTCGTGCTGTCCGTATTTT
>NZ_QMEB01000202.1 GCF_012912135.1 Brasilonema bromeliae SPC951
CCCGACAACAGGCGACTGGCGTATGCGCAAAGCGCACGCCCAAAGGGCTAACGCGAAGCGTCTCCGAAGGAGATACCCGAAGGGCTACGTCTCTACAATCGTGTATTGCACGCATATGCGCAAAGCGCACGCAAGCGAGGGCTATCGAGAAGCGCTATATGCAAGTCATACGCTAAAGCAGCTTATCATCACTGCTTCAGTTGAAAATCTTCATCAAAATCTTTCAGCGAGGGATAGACAATAGGAGGCGTTGCATTAATCGTTAACAACCGCTGCTTATACTCTTCTAAATAAGCTTGGCGACGCTCATCCCCGATGCGACTTGCGCCCCAAACGATGAAAGGCGGCAAAACATCGAAACCCACAAAGCGAAAAATCCCGTGATTAATCGGATAGAGAATGGTACGAATCTCACCATTGATCCCTATTTCGGTGTACATGGTTAATGCACCACCTGTGGTGAGAGACAGCATGGCTTTTTTGCCTTGAAAAACTCCATTGTCATAAAACCTCCCGCCACCATAAGTTCGCCCCATTGCAAAGACTTTATCAACCCAACCCTTGAGGATAGCAGGAAGTCCAAACCACCAAAGAGGAAACTGAAAAATCAGCACATCGCACCAGTCGAGTTTCTCCATCTCCGCTTTGATATCTGGGGCAAAGCCATCAACTTCAGTGGCATACATTTCTTCACTTTGCTGATTGTAGTAGTTTAGTTCTTTATTATAAGTAAAGTTGCGGCGGTCAGAAACTGGGTTGAACTGCATGGCATAAAGGTCAGAAATAATCACCTCATGTCCTGTGGTATACAGTACTTCCTTGGCATAGCGAGTCAGAGCACCATTGAAACTGTTGGGTTCTGGGTGGGCGTGAACAATAAAGAATTTCATCTTGATATCCCTCAACACTTATCCGAGTCTAATATGCTGCTTATAATACAGATACTAAACATGGATAAACGGATAAGGGGAGTCAGTGCTGTGTGTTCCGATACTCCCCTAAAATTTTTAAGTTGTGGGCTTCTGAATTGTTTTTGCCGACTGGCTAAATAACAAATCTCTTGACTTTTCTATATCAAGAGCTTGATTTTTGAAGGCTTCTGCCTTTTCGTAAGCACGAATTGTTGCGGGACGCACCTGAATTGTTTCAAACCAGCGCTTTAGGTGAGGAAAGTTCTCTAACTTTTGACCTTGGCGCTCATATGGCACAATCCACGGATAGCTAGCAATATCGGCGATGGAATAATCACCAGCGAGAAACTCTCTATCAGCAAGCCGTTTATCTAGGACAGCGTATAAACGTCCCGTCTCATTCACATAACGGTTAATAGCATACTCAATTTTTTGGGGTGCGTATTGGCTGAAGTGGTGGTTCTGTCCCGCCATCGGTCCCAAACCGCCCATTTGCCAAAATAACCATTGCAAGACTTCAACGCGTTCGCGTAAGCGTGCGCTAGCGCAATCGCGCAAATCTGCTGGAATCAACTTCCCAGTTTTTTCTGCTAAATACAGCAAGATAGCACCAGACTCAAAAACTGAAATCGGTTCACCACCTCCTGCAGGTTCATGATCCACAATTGCGGGGATACGATTGTTAGGAGAAATTGTGAGAAACTCAGGCTTAAATTGATCTCCCGCGCCAATGTTGACAGGAATAACAGTGTAAGGCAAACTGACTTCTTCAAGGAACATCGTGATTTTATGTCCGTTTGGTGTCGTCCAATAATAAAGCTCAATCATTGGTTGTTTCCTAATGTTTAAATGAACTGTTTGTCACAAGAAGCTTATCTGATATCTTGCACCCTCCTCCGAACGCGGGTCGCTCATGGGGAGCCAGTACTGAACCGTGTGCGTGGCACGAAGTGCCATAGGAGGGTTTCCCAAAAGAGGTATCTGGTGAGACCAGCGCGCATGCTGTCGGGGAGCCAGTGCGGTGAGTCCAGCACTGCGGTCCTTGTTTCCCGACAACAGGTGACTGGCGTATCTCCTGAGCCCTTCGGGCACGGCCCCGTGCCGAACGGAGACGCTTCGCTTTAGCCCTCTGGGCGTGCGCAAAGCGCATACGCCCTAAGGCGTGCGCAAAGCGCATACCCGTAAGGGTCTTGGGGAACCCAGGCGTAGAGCATAGCCGCGTTTTCCCAAAAGAGGAGCCACTGCGGTGCGTCGCTGTCCTCCGTTGAAGCATGTGGCGTGCGACCCGCGTTCCCGCTCTTGCAAAGCCGTGCCGTAGGCATAGGGCGTTGGAACGAATCTCCGATTCGAGGCAACAAAGCTCCGCTTTGTTGGGGCAAACGGACCGGCGAAGCCATCGCTTTTAGGGTGCTTCAAATCTGTGCCATACCGCCATCGACAAACAACTCGATGCCGTTCACAAAGCTGCTGTCGTCTGAAGCAAGAAAGACAACGGCTTTGGCAATCTCATCGGGCGTGCCTACTCTTCCCAACGGGATGGTGCTGGCTTGGCTGTCCACGAATGCCTGCACCTGCTCATCATTCAGTCCCAGAAGATTGTAGCCAGGAGTAGGAACCACGCCAGGACTAATGGCGTTAACCCGGATCTTGCGCTCTTTGAGGTCGAGTGTCCAATTACGGGCAAACGATCGCACGGCGGCTTTGGTAGCACTGTAAACGCTAAAGGCTGGGGTGGCCCTGATAGAAGTGGCTGAGGCGTTCAGGATGATAGAAGCGCCCTCTGGCAACAGAGGCAGTGCCTTCTGCACGGTGAACAGCAAACCTTTGACGTTAGTATTGAACGTTTTGTCAAAGTGTTCTTCGGTGATTTCGCCGAGTGGTGCGAGTTCTCCACCGCCAGCATTGGCGAAGATCACATCGAGGTGTCCTTGCTCTTGCTTGATCGTGGCGAACAGGCGATCGAGGTCTGCCAGATTGGAGGCATCGCTGTGAACACCCGTGAGGTTTTTACCGATCGCTTTCACGGCAGCATCAAGTTCAGTTTGGCGACGACCCGTGATGAAGACATAGGCACCTTCGGCGACAAAGCGCTTGGCAGTGGCAAGACCGATGCCGCTGGTACCGCCGGTGACAAGAGCGACTTTTCCTTCTAGTTTTTTCATGATGATGAGTCCTGTGATTGCTGAGGAGTGAAAGAGTCGTCCGCGACGGATCCTTGAAAATTGGATTTGTCCCGGTAACAACTCGATGGATTGTGGAACGCTCAATTGCTTGGATCGAAGGCTCTCCGGAGTTTGATCAAAAACAGTTAAAGGACATGGTTGAAATTGTTTGATTTGGTAGATGATTTTGGTGCGATTGACTTTGGTGCAAAGTCAATCGCTCATGAGTCAATCAAATGAGCAGTACCTAATGACTTGCTGTCTACCCATTGTTTGCTCGTGATGTTTTTTACTTTGGCGAGAATACGTGGACAGTTCTCATCTCAACCTTCATAAGGGTTTCCCAGTCTATCCACAAAGACGTTGTGGGAAAATGGCAGACGTCCGGGATTACGACGTGGTTCTGCTGCATAGCCAACAGGTACAAGAACTGCGATCGCAATATCTCGATTGTCCGCAGCACCAATCACTTCCTTGACTTTCTCTTCAATCCAACCATTCATAAAGCAGGTGGACAAGCCCAGACTTTCTGCTGCTAACACCAAATGAGTCGCAGCAATCATAGCATCTTTGATGGCATACTCCCGCCGTTTGTCTCCAAGTCCTGCTTGATACTGCGGGATATTGGTTTTAAAATAGTTTACCGTGCCCTGATTCCATGCACCCGTTTCGAGTCCCTGATTCAAAATCGGTGTTAAATCTTGTTCTCCAGCAGTCGCATCAGCAGCAAAGACAAATGTCACGGGCGCTTCAACGACTTGTTTTTGATTCCAGGCTGCTGCTGCAAGAGCTGCTTTTTGTGCGTCATCTTGCACAAGAACTATCCGCCAATCTTGAATGTTATAACTACTGGGTGCTGCTACAGTTAGCTTCACGAGTTGGTGAAGTAGTTCTGGAGATATAGGATCTGGTTTGAAAGTCTTGATAGAACGACGCTGAATAATGGCGCTAGGTACATCCAGAGGTTTAGTTTGAAGGTTGAGTTCTTGAACCATGAGACCTATCCGTTAATTTTCACAAAGATTATAAGCTTGGATCACAGCTGTTCGTCATTCGTACATTTATAAGAACAACGAATTATTTTGCTCCTATTAAAGAGGGATATTGCTCTTCTACTGTCGGATAGTCAGTATAACCCTTCTCCCCACCACCATAAAAACTCGTCGAATCTGCCTCAGTCAGGGGTGCATTCAAAGCTATACGTCGGGGTAAATCGGGATTTGAGATAAATAGTGTGCCAAAAGAAACTAGCTCTGCTTCTCCTTTTGCCAAAACTGCATTGCCTTTTTCAGGAGTGTATTCCCCATTAACCATGATTGTACCGTGATAGCGCTCCCGTATATGACTGGTTGGCACCACGGTCGCCCCATGTCGGATATCTGCTTCTATCGCCTCAAAAATATGCAGATATGCTAAATCAAACTGGTTCAAGGCTTGGGCAACATAACCAAATGTTGCGAGCGGATTGGAGTCTTGCATATCGTTAAACGTTCCACTCGGAGACAAACGTACCCCAACCCGTTTTGCACCCCACACTCCAACAACCGCTTCGGTTACCTCCAACAGAAGTCGGGCACGGTTTTCTACAGAACCGCCATATTTATCTGTACGTTTATTCGTACCATCCCGGAGGAATTGGTCAAGTAAATAACCATTGGCACCGTGAACCTCCACCCCATCAAAACCAGCCGCCAGAGCATTTTCTGCTCCTTTGCGATATTGTTCGACAATTTCCGGAATCTCCGACGTTTCTAAAGCACGAGGAGTCACATACGGTTTCATACCTTCATAAGTAAGTACCTGACCCTTGGGTGCGATCGCGAATGGTGCTAACGGTAAGTCACCATTCGGTTGGAAATCAGGATGTGAAATGCGTCCTACATGCCATAGTTGCAGGTAAATTCTTCCTCCGTGCTGATGCACTGCGTCTGTGACTAACTTCCAACCTTCGACTTGTTCTTGCGAGTGAATACCTGGTGTATAAGGATACCCTTGTCCTTGTGGAGAAACCTGAGTGGCTTCAGAGATAATCAGCCCCGCAGAGGCGCGTTGAGTATAGTAGATGGCATTGAGTTGGTGCGGTACATTACCCTCTCCTGCACGATTACGGGTTAAGGGAGCCATCACTATGCGGTTGGGCAGTTCTAAATCACCTAACTTGTAAGGAGAGAGTAAATTGATGTTAGTGCTCATAGATGAAATCTCCAAAGTCTGTCCTATGCTAAAAATCAAAATTCCTGGTTGATTCAGTCATCACTCAGACGGATGAAATTGATAACTGATAACTGGTAACTGGTAACTGTTAAACAACTGACTGCACAACCCCGCCATCCACCCGCAAAGCTGCACCATTGGTGGCTGAAGCTATCGGACTGGATAGATAAACAACCATTGCTGCAACTTCATCAGTTGTTGCAAAGCGTTTGATCAGGGAAGTTGGACGAACATTTTTGAAAAAGTCAGCTTCGACTTCACTAGGACTAATACCACGGTCTTTTGCCATCTTTGCTACAAAGTCATCAACACCTTCTGACCGAGTTGGTCCTGCAAGAACAGAGTTGACTGTGACTTGAGTCCCAATTGTCGATTGTGCTAAACCCCTTGCAATAGCAAGTTGAGCCGTTTTGGTCATACCGTAGTGAATCATCTCAACAGGGATTTGAATAGCAGACTCACTGGAGATAAAAATAACACGTCCCCAGTTTGGCTCCAACATCTTTGGTAGGTAGTGGCGACTCAGCCGGACTCCACTAAGAACGTTAGCTTCAAAGATGTTGAACCAGTCTTCATCGGTAATATCTGAAAATGCTTTTGGCTCGTAAACACCAAGATTGTTGACTAGGATATCAATGTGAGGAACTTGTTGAAAGACTTGCGAGGCTCCTTCTTTTTTTGCAAGATCGGCGACGACTCCGGAAATTTTTGCTTCTGGGTTGGTTTGCGTAATTTTAGCGATAGCTAGCCCCTTAGGGGGCGCTGCGCAAACGCTGCTGCGCAAAGCGCAGATCGCCTGTTCCACTCGTTCAGAAGAACGTCCAGTAATAATAACTGATGCACCCTCTTGTGCGAGTCCCCGAGCAATTGCAAAACCAATACCTGCAGTTGAAGCACTCACCAGCGCAGATTTACCATGCAATTTCAAGTCCATTGCGTTCGCTCCAGCAAATGATAGGATTTACGCATTATGCTTCCGTATTGGTACTTAGATGTGGATTGTAGAGTTTGGGGTGGAGTCATTTTTGTGCCCAACCGCATACACTCTTCTATCCACTAGACGGGCTAAAATCGTAATTCGTCATTCAGTTATTGATGACGAATTTAACTACAGATACTGTGCTAAAGTCTTACTCAACGTTGTCTTTGGCACTGCACCCACTACAGTATCGACTTGCCGACCGCCTTTGAATACTATCAGCGTAGGAATGCTGCGAATTCCGTAATTGCTGGCAATAGTAGGATTTTCATCTGTATTGAGCTTCACCACTTTTACCTGTCCTGTATATTCAGCAGCAATCTCGTCTACCACGGGAGCCACCATACGACAAGGTCCACACCAAGGTGCCCAAAAGTCTACTAACACTGGAACTTCACTGTTAAGGACTTCTTCCTTGAACGTGGCATCTGTTACATTTGCAACGGATGACATACTTGCCCTCCTATTAGTTCGTTTATTCGATAATATCGAATAATTAAAATATAGTCAACTTGATGAGATAATGCAAGTATGAGATTCTTACATCACCCAGACCGAAAACATATTTCTTTAGCAGGAGTGCTGTACGCCTTGGGTGATCCAGTGCGGCTGGAAATTGTGCGGCGGCTGGCAGTTAAGGAAGAGCAATGCTGTGCTGACTTTGATTTTGCCATTGCCAAATCCACCATGTCCAATCACTTCAAGATTTTGCGAGAGTCAGGTGTCGTCTTGACTCGCAAAGAAGGAACACAGCACATTAATATGTTGCGCAAAGAGGATTTGTCAGCACTTTTTCCAGGGTTGCTGGACGCCGTGTTGCGCTCAGCTAAGCCTTTGTCTGTTGGTTGTTCATCTCAACAAACAACATCACAGCAAGTTTAATGCTTGAAGATTGGAACCGCTTCCATCTGCGGTTTCATATTCAAATAAATTGACTTTTGTATGAAATATAGCCGTTGCCAGGTAGATTAGGACATGAACTAATGAGAAAATACGGACATCACGAGATTTTCAACCCTGTTCCCTGTTAAGCGTTCCCTGTTAAGCGTTCCCTGTTCCCTGCTATATGTCCTAATAGAGTTGGCGATTGCTATACCACGAAAACAGCTCCAACATCAGGCTGTAATGTTATCACCGCCCTGTCGGTCAATCGTTAATCGCACAATCGATAGTCCTAAAATAATTAGGAACAGCACTAACCCAATTGTGCAAGCATAGCTAATTTCCAAATTACTAAATGCTTGTTCATACAGATAGTAAACTATTGTTTTCGAGCTATTGCGTGGTCCGCCTTGCGTCATGATGTAGATTTCTTCAAACACCTTGGTGGCAGAAATAGCCGAAATCACAGCAACTAAAGCTATATATGGTTTCATCAAGGGTACAGTAATATCCCAATGCTTACGCACACCGTCTGAGCCATCAATTGCTGCAGCTTCGTAGATGTCGGTGGGGATGGATTGCAACCCAGCTAAATAAATGACCATGTAGTAGCCCAATCCTTTCCACACCGTCACAGCCATGACGCTAAATAAGGCGAAGCGGGGACTCGTCAGCCAAGGGATTCCTTCTGGGAAAATACCCTTGAGCAATTGATTGAGTAAGCCATTTTCTGCATACAGCCACTTCCAAGCAATCCCGGCGACGACCATTGAAATCACGACTGGTGTATAGTATGCGGCTCTAAACCAGTGCATTCCGCGTAGTTTCTGATTGACTAAAATTGCCAGTGCTAAGGGGGCGATGACTAAGATTGGTACCACACCCACAAGATACAGCAAGGTGTTAAATAAAGTTTGCCAAAAAACTCGGTCGTTCCACAAGCGCTGAAAGTTAGAAAAACCTACCCATTGGGGCATCTGAGTTAAATCATATTCGTAGCGAGTAAAGCTGAGGTAAAACGCTTGTAGTGCGGGCCAAAAGACGGTTAATCCCAAGATAAACAGGGCAGGGAGCAAAAATAAGTAAGGAGTCAGTCGCCGTGTGATGAGAACCCAATCTTTGGCTGTCAATCTATTCATAGGAAGATTTTTATCGTGCTGTTGAGGGATGAATTTCGAGTTTGGATAAGTGCAAAATGAAAAAGTAAATTAATGTTATGAGAGCTTTTAAACCTAATTTATGATTGCTAATCTAGATCAGAACGGTTGGGAAGTTATTTATCATCGCGCCCATGCTTTACTTGCAGCTCAAATAGCGGGACATTGGCACCCAGAAAAGCGCCCGTTGCGTTGGTTAGAGACAATTGCGGCTATTTCCCATCACGATGATTTGGAAAAGGAATGGGAAGGCAATTACCTCACTGAAGCTGGTGCACCGCTAGATTTTACCTTAGCCAAGGGAACTGATGTAAATAGTGTACGACGACACACGCAAAATGCCCGATATCGGGGACGATGGGTTGCTATGCTGATTTCTATGCATGTGAGCTTTCTCTATGAGGGTAAGCGTGGAGAATCACCAGAATTGGATAGCTTTTTAGACGAACAACTCCAGAATCAGAAGCAATGGCGTCATGAGTTGAATATTACAAAGGATGAAGCTGTGGAAGCTTATGAGTTTTTTCAGTGGTGCGATCGCCTCTCACTCATCCTCTGCAACCGTGTGTTACCTGCTAATGAACGTGCGTTAGAAATTGCAACTCTGCCAGACGGCAAGCGCTATGATGTGATAGAGTCGTCTGATGGGAATGTCACAGTACAACCTTGGCCTTTCCTAGAAAAGAAGTTTACTGTTAATGTGGAAGCTAGTTACCTAGAGCAACTGAAATTTGACACTAACGATGAACTCACGCAAGCACTTCAGACAGCACCGATAAAAACTTTGGAGTGGACGTTTGTTCGGCTCTGATTAGCGATCATCCCGGGAACATCCCAAATATGTAAGCTATATCAAACTCAGATGATTAGTTGTCCGCAGCGTTAGCGCAGCGTGCCCTCCGGGCATACGGAGCAAAGCGGAGTGTAGACGCGCGCTTTGCGCTTACGCTTTACTCGGTTACCCTCGCTGCGGACAAACATGTTTTTGCATGCCAATGCATGCTCCCATCATCGCCAGTTACTCAACCGGATGGGGATGTGGGGATTCTGCTCGATTAAGCTAAAACCTCAGTCTGTAGTAGCGCCTTGCGTAATGCAGTTACTGCTTCTTCTGTCTCTACCAACCTATTAAGAGCAAGCGCAATATCATCTTCAACCTTCAACAGTTTAGCTGCTTTCTTAACGGCTTTTTGCTCTTCAAGTGAGTAGTTGTCATCAGCGCGAGCCATTTGAATTGCATGATACAGCAATGACCTTGATTTTGACCAAGTAGGAACATCAACTGTAATCTTAGTCAGTAGGTTTTCTAAGTCAGCATTTTTGTATTCAAATGTTTTGTATTTCTCTATTGCTTCTTCAGGAGCGCCGGCCATGCGCTGATGATTTAGTAACCAATTAAGTTCGGCTTCTGAAACCTCTCCATCGGCTCCAGCAATAGTGAGTAGTGCATATCCATAGCTAAGGTATGCTTCAAGGGGAATTTCGGAAATACCTAAGTTCTTTTTCAGAAATTCTGAAGCAGGCAGTGCTTGTTTGATATCGCTCATCAATTACCTTTTTGATTTGTTTGAGAATTTAATATTTTGCAGAACCTCTTTTACAATACCACAAGGATTATGATTTTTTTATACACGTAGCTCTTCAGCCCTGAGACTTCACTTTGGCTGGAAGGTGGGACATAAAAGGTCGCTCACAGAATCGGTAGAATACGTAGGCAACTACTATTGACAATGGAACAGCGATGACGAACCATCTAAAAGCCAGTATTGAAGGAGACAATTGTTGGCTCAGTAGGATTTGATATACGAGCCATACTATAGGAGCATGGATGATATAAAGGCTGTAAGAAAATACTCCCAGTGCAACGAGCCGAGGTGATTCTAAGAATTGCACAGCAGGAGGAAGTGGTTTACCGTTTATTAAGAAATTGGTGCAATATGTGAGAAAACAAGCCGTGCCAAGGGCAATGAAATAATGGATAACCCATTCTGGGATTTGTTGTATCAAATTAAATCGTATCCACTCTGTCAAAAAACCAAAGCAAGTAAATAGGGCAGCAAGCTTATGCCAAGGTAATGAATTTTTCATCCACATCAAGGATGGTTTTTGGGAAAAATTAATTTCTGCTGCTGTCATTCCCAAAGCAAAAAGACCTAAAAACCAAGGATGAACAGAAAAGGAGAGTTCACCCATCAGATAATTAAGTGTAATTCCGACAGCAAAGGCAATTGCTACTGTATAAAATAACCCTAAACGTCTCCATATTGGTATTAACAAAACAGCAAACAAAAAATAGATTTGCCATTCGACAGCAACAGTCCATGTTGGACCATTAATTTTATTGATATATAAGCTGCCAAAATTTTGAAAAAGTAAGAGATAAACAACCACATCATGCAAAGAGAACCGAGGAGAAAATAAATCTTTCAAAATGTGGAATCTTTCATCTTCCAAGCCAAAAGCATCAGCTGGCTCTATCCACAGTATGAATATTCCTATCAATGTGCACAAGAGCAGAGCAGCATAATATGGTGGTAGAATCCGTCGAATCCGTCGCTTAAAGAAACCTAACAAGCCTCCGGAAAAATATTTTTTATCGGAACGAACTACTGGAAGCATCAAACAGTAGCCAGAAAGAACAATAAAAATAACAACGGCAAAAATTCCATATCTGAGGAACTTTGCCATCGGTAACCAAAGCAAGGCAGGTTGTAAAGCGTCTGCAAGACTGGGTTCCCAGCAATGCACTAGAACCACATATAGAGCCGCCAAGCCACGTATACCATCTAAGTAAGCCAGACGGAGTCTCTGGTTACTAGGTTTTTCAGAATAAGTATTTGAAGATTCGTGAATTATATTTTGATGCATTGGTAATGAAGAAATGATGAAAGGCTAAAGATGAAAAATTAAACGCACGAAAATCGGTTACACGAGTTTTTGAAAATAAACTCATGCTATGAGCAAGGTATTTGACTACCTTAAGAACAAAAGGTATTAAGACAAATTTTTCTGTCACTTAGTGTCAAAAAATGGCTTTTTTAGTTAAAAGGACACTCTTGACATCAAACTCTATTGATAACAAAGCTAAAGCAAAAAAATCAGGTTTAATCTTCTAATGACACAGAGGAAAGCTTTCTCCTAATATTAACAAAGTCTTGAAGACGAGAAGTCTTTCTTAGGTAAGAAAACAACTTATAAATATCACTCGTGCGATGGTAGGTGACAACCTAAATATATAAGTATTAACGACTTATATAGATATTTTGCTTTCAGGTAAAACTGGATTTTTTGTTACCAAAAGAGAAAAAATGACGCTGTTCACGAACAATTTAGTATTGCTATATGTGAACAAACTTTTGTATTGAACAAAGTACAGTTGCTTACAAATTCACACCGTTATATGTAGCCTGAAATTGTGATATTTTCTCAGGAAGCTAAGCTCCGCATATCTACAGCACTCGCAACTGAAAATTGTTATGAATTTGTGGAGTTCTGTACTAAGTTGTGTCTTATGAAAGCTCTTTATCTTGCAAGGCTGTGTAGAGTAGAAGTCACGCCTCTAACCTTGACCAAGAAAGCTTTTGAAATCTATAAAATTCAGGGGGGAGTTACACCACCAGGAACCCTGACGGCATGAACTCTTGGAACTACTAGCTCATACCCTACAAAAACTGTTCCTTTTAGCAGTGGTTGCTGGATGTGAGTCAGAAGGATTTCACGAAGAAAATCTAGCTTAAACATAACAAATGACCTCTGAGCTTCCATCGTACAGTTCGCTCGTCACTGCACATACTCTAGTAAATGCACAGCTGCTCTCAACATTAGACTTAATAGCAAAAATATTGATTTTATTTTTATAACTACAGATAAATGATTGTAAAAAACGTTCCTCTACTGTTGCCATTAGTAAGCCATTTCCTTAATTCCTCTTGTGAAGGACTAGAAAAAGGTGATAGAAACAAGTAGACAATAGTACATACTAACAACCTATATGTAGTTATTTGTGTATACTTTGAACATAGCCAAAGATACTTACTTTTGCTAAGAGATTAATGTTTCTATAGTCAAGTAAACCATAACATCTATGACAATACAAATCGTCATGTTGTGCCCACTCTTTAATAGATTTTTATGGAAATGAATGTAATCTTCATCGAATCTTGATTGAAAGAAAAAACTTCCAAAGGGCAATCTCACTGAATTCAGATTGCTCAATTAAACGTCTATCCTCCATGTAGAAAATGCGAACTGTTTTGCCTCGACGAGCAGGAAAGCTTCGGTATGCCCCGGTATAATTATAATAGGGATATCCATCTGGGGGTTGGCTAGTGCGGTACGTTGCTTATAAACTGTACCCCATAAGGGTTACAGGGGATTAAGCG
>NZ_QMEB01000203.1 GCF_012912135.1 Brasilonema bromeliae SPC951
ATCTCCCCCACCTCCCCCATCTGCTCCCAAAATTGCCACAGCTCCTCAACCCAGACCTATTCCCAGCATCACACCTCCAAAATCAGAGGAGGCGATTGACCAACTTGAACAAAAAGTGCGGTTTGATGTTGTTCCTAACTCACAAGCACCGATTAGCAGAACTGAAGTGCTCACCTATCAGCATGAGCTAGAGAATCTTATTGGTAGAGTCGAGAGTGCCAATTTAGCAGCACTGGCTCTTTCTGAAAATCCTAACAATCCAGCGTTAGCAAAGACGCAACAGGCACAGGTAGCATCAACAAGACCTGGGGTAGCAGTTCCTACCACAGAACAAGCTTTAGATGCTGCTCGTGAAGTTGTGAAAAACCTGCCCGACTTGATTGCAGAAAAAAACTATGCTCAGGCTCGTCAGCAATGGTTGATAGCAAGAGGGAATTTGTGGAACCAATTTCCTCTGAATAAGAGGTTAGCTCAACCAGAAATCAGGGCAATGTGGCTTGATCGAGGAACGATTATCCGTGCGGGGAACGAGCAGGGACTGGCTCAGATTTTTGATCGCATAGCGCAAGCCGGGATTAATACCATATTTTTTGAAACGGTTAATGCTGGCTACACCATTTATCCCAGCAAGATTACACCCCAGCAAAACCCTTTAGTTAGTGGTTGGGATCCACTAGCATCTGGTGTTAAGTTAGCTCATGAGCGGGGTATAGAATTGCACGCTTGGGTTTGGGCTTTTGCCGCTGGTAATCAACGTCACAATCAACTCCTCAATATAAATCCTAATTACCCAGGACCAGTACTTGCGGCTCATCCGGATTGGGCTGGCTATGATAATCGCGGTCAAATGATTCCTTCTGGACAGAGTAAACCATTCTTTGATCCAGCGAATCCTCAAGTACGGCAGTACTTGCTCAGCTTGTATGAGGAAATTGTCAGTCGCTATGACGTGGATGGTTTACAACTAGACTACATTCGCTATCCCTTCCAAGATCCAGGTGCTAACCGGACTTACGGTTATGGGAAGGCGGCTAGAGAGCAGTTTCAACAACTGACTGGCACAGATCCAGCGAAGATTTCTCCAAAGCAACAGCAACTGTGGCAAAAGTGGACAGAATTTCGTACTCAGCAAATTGATAGCTTTGTTGCTCAAGTGTCACAACAACTGCGACAAAAGCGACCGAACTTGATTTTATCAGCTGCTGTATTTCCCCTTCCAGAACAAGAACGCATTCAAAAGCTACAGCAGCACTGGGAAGTTTGGGCAAGGCGCGGTGATATCGATTTAATTGTGCCTATGACTTATGCCCAAGATACCCCGCGCTTTGAGCGACTGGCACAACCTTGGATAACAACTTCTACACAACTGGGTTCTTCCCTGGTGGTACCAGGAATTCGCCTACTTTCTTTGCAAACAGTCGGAGCATTCGATCAAATTCAACTAGTTAGAGACTTGCCTGTTGCTGGTTATGCTTTGTTTGCTGCACAAAATTTCACCAATGACCTCAACCAAGTTTTTAGTAATACTCAAGGTAGCGCTCAACGCGCACAAAAAGAACCTATTCCCCACCGCCAACCTTTTCAAACTGCTTGGGTTCGTTACACTGCTTTACAACGTGAGTGGAAGTTGGCACAGCAAAATAACAAGCTACGAATAACTTCCACAACGCTTTCAAGTTTTAATTCTCAAGCAGAAGTTGTGCAAAGTGCTTTAAATCAGCTGGCTATTAACCCAGACAATAGTAAGTTGGCAACAGCAAGAACATCGCTTTTAACCTTACAGTCTCGATTTAGAGAGTGGATGCGTCTACAAGCGTTGGAAAATCCATATCAAGTCAGAGTTTGGGAAAACCGTCTTGCCACGATAGAGAAGTTGTTGCGTTATGGAGAACGGGTACAGTTGCACCGCTAGGGAGTTAAGTAAGGTGAGCATTGCAATGCCTACCCTACTTAACTTCTTGAGTGAAGCGTATTGGTTCACCAAGAAGCAGTGCACTGGCTTGCCTCTGTTAATATATATGAAGCAGAAATATAGTATAAATCCTCACTTTTTTAAGGGAATATACGCAAGATCTTAGCGATAGACAAGGTAAAAATGAAAATACACCAGGACTTACGCACGAACAACGTAACTATAGTCCGCAGCGACGTTCGGGAAGCATAAGCCAAAGCATTGCGTGTGCAAATGCGACGAGTGCGTCTGTTGTTCGCGTAGCCGTGGCCGTACCCACTACGAGATACACCAGCGCTACCTCCTTCTGAGTTGTTTCCTGTTCAATACATAACTTAATAGATAGAAAACTATTTTGTGCTAAGAGATTCTTGCAAACATTTATGCACACCTTTGCTCAATTGATTTCACTGCCATCATTAGATTCTGCAATTGACTTTTTTCCCCTAACTGTTGCACCTGAAACACTTTTATCAGATGTCATTGCTCTGATGAAGAAGCATCAACGGCAAACAAGGTGTGTGTTGATAGTTGAGAATTTGCAGATAGTAGGGTGGTTTACAGAGCATGATGCATTACACCTTCTATTCTCAGACGTCAACCTACAGACTGCCAAAGTGTCTGAAGTCATGAGAACTTCGGTACCAACACTAAAATATTCTGAGATTCCTAGTGTAGTATTTATACTGTCATTTTTACGGCAATATAATTTGTTTTGTGTACCACTCATTGATGAGCAAGGTCAACTCGTTGGATTATGCACTTATGAGACGATTTGTCAAGTCATAGAACAACAGGCGCGGGACATTGTATCAAATTCGTCTCATTGCTGCACGTTTAAGAGCTGCGAAGATATTACCGAGCAAAAAAGAACTACTGAGACATTGTGTGAGAGTGAGGAGCAATTCCGCAAACTGGCAGATGAGTTACCAATACTCATTTGGATGAAGGATGCTAATGGCTTGAACACATTTGTCAATCAATCCTGTGTAGAATTTACAGGACGTCCTTTGGAAGAGTTGCTAGGTGAAGGTTGTGTAGAAGGAATTCATCCTGAAGATAAACAGCACTGTTGGGATACATACCAAGCAGCATTCAAAAACCATCAACGTTTCCAGTATACCTGTCGTTATTTGCGTCCAGATGAAGAGTGTCGTTCGCTGATCAACATAGGCGTTCCAAGATTTGCGTCTGATGGCAGCTTTGTTGGTTACATTGGCTGCTCTATAGATATTACTGAACATGTAGAGACAGAAGCAGCATTACAACAGGCACAGGCAGAACTAAAGCAGGTCAACGCAGAGTTAGAAACGCGAGTTGAGGAACGAACAAGGGCTGTCAAAGAAATGAATCGGCAGCTGATTTTTGAAATGACTGATCGCCTGTATGCAGAAGAGCAACTGCGCCAATCGCAGCAAATGTTGCAGTTGATCATGGACAACATCCCCCAAGGTATTTTCTGGAAAAATACAGCTTCCGTGTACTTAGGTTGTAATCGCATCTTTGCCAAAATGTTTGGTTTTGAGAGTGCAGAAAATGTTGTGGGCAAGACTGACTATGATTTAGTCGTGAACGAACAGGAGGCAGATTTCTACTGCGAATCTGATCACAGAGTGATGCAGACTGATACGCCCGAATATGACATTATCTTTCGCCACATCCGAAAGAATGGCAAACAAGCTTGGCTGGAGGCGAGTAAAATCCCACTTCATGATCATGAAGGGAATGTCGTGGGGGTTCTTGGTACTTTTGAAGACATTACTGAGCGCAAACAAGCAGAAGAAAATTTACAACTGCGCGATCGCGCGATCGCCGCTAGCAGTAATGGCATCATCATTGCTGATGTCACAATGCCAGGCTCGCCGATCATATATGCTAACTCAGCATTGGAGGAAATCACTGGTTATTCTGTAGAGGAGGTCATTGGGAAAAACTACAGTTTTCTCCACGATTATGATATCGATCAACCGGGTATGACCGAGTTACACGATGCCATTGCCCAAGGAAAAAGTTGCACCGTAGTTTTACGTAACTACCGCAAATATGGTACACTCTTCTGGAATGAAGTCAGTATTTCCCCGGTTTATGATAATCATGGTCAATTTACTCATTACATTAGTATTCAAAGTGATATCACAGAACGCAAGCAGGCAGAGGTGGCGCTCTTAGTTTCGCAAGAGCGGTTGCAATATTTACTTTCTTCTAGTCCTGGTGTGATTTATAGCAGCAAGATCCACAGCGAGCATAGCATTACGTTTATGAGCGCAAACGTTATCGCGACACTGGGGTATGAAGCACAGGAATTTACTGCCTCTTCCAGGTTTTGGGCTAGTCATATTCACCCAGAAGACTTACAGCAGGCGCTTGTAGCGGTGTCAAAAGTTCTTGAGCAAGGGCACAATAGTCACGAGTACCGCTTTTTGCACAAGGATGGCACATATCGCTGGATGTACGATCAAGCAAAGCTCGTGCAGGATAACGCTGGTGATGCATTGGAAATTGTCGGTTACTGGCTGGACATCACAGAACGTAAGCAACTAGAAGAGGAATTAAAAGCTTCGCTGCATAAAGAAAAAGAACTGAATGAACTGAAATCTCGCTTTGTCTCAATGACTTCCCATGAATTTCGTACGCCGCTGAGCACTATTCTTTCTTCATCAGAGTTGTTAGAACACTACCGCCATAAATGGACTGAGGAAAAACAACTGTCTCACCTGCATCGCATTCAAACTTCAGTCAAGCGTATGACTGATATGTTAAACAATGTCTTAGTGATTGGGAAAGTGGAGGCAGGAAAATTAGATTTTAGACCTGTGCCCTTTGATTTAGTTGAATACTGCCATTATCTCGTGGAAGAATTACAACTGAATGTCAATAATCAACATGCAATCAACTTTAGTAGTCAATCTGATTCCATGCCATGCTGTATGGATGAAAAATTGCTAGGGCATATTCTTGGTAATTTACTCTCGAATGCAATTAAGTATTCTCCAACGGGTACTACTGTCAGATTTACTCTGACGTTTCATCATGCCCGAGCAGTCTTTACAATTCAAGACCAAGGAATAGGTATTCCACCAGCAGACTTACCTCACCTGTTTGATTCTTTTCACAGAGCTACAAATGTAGGTAACATCCAAGGCACGGGGCTAGGACTAGCAATTGTAAAAAACTGCGTGGAAACCCATCATGGTGAAATTACGGTAAAAAGTGAAATTGGGCTGGGAACTATATTTACTGTAACTCTGCCGTTAAACAATTACGTTCCATCAGAGGCAAGCCATGACCAAAATTTTAGTCATTGAAGACGAAAAACTAGTACGAGAAAACATTATAGATTTATTAGCCGCAGAAGATTTTGATACTATTGCTGCTGCCAATGGACGCGTTGGATTAGATTTAGCAGTTTCTCAAATTCCTGATTTAATTTTATGCGACTTAATGATGCCAGAAGTTGATGGTTATGGTGTCTTGACGACATTACGTGAAGAACCAGTCACAGCAAGTATTCCATTTATTTTTCTCACAGCAAAATCTGCTAGGGCTGACTTTCGTCAAGGGATGGATTTAGGTGCTGATGACTATCTGACGAAACCATTTACTCGTACTGAACTATTAAATGCGATCACAAGCCGCTTAGCGAAGAAAGCAACTTTGGCAAAGCAAGTCTCTACCAAATTTGACGCCCAGACTTTCTCTCCCAAAGTACAGATGATGGAAATGTATTTGCGTCGTGCTATAGAACGGGAGGAGTTTGAGCAATTTCTGGTTTACTACCAACCTATAGTCGATATTCATTCTGGTCAAATTATCGGTGCTGAAAGTTTATTACGTTGGCAGCATCCAGAATTAGGAATGGTTACTCCCACAGAACTGATTCCTTTAGCAGAATCAACTGGTTTAATTCTCCCTATTAGTGATTGGGTATTAAATAAAGTTTGTAAACAAATAAAAAATTGGCATAATCAAGGATTCACAGACTTACGCGTAGCAGTTAACGTATCGGGAAATCAATTAAAGCAACCTAACTTTAGTCAAAAAATTATTCATCTTTTATTGGCAAATAATTTAGTTCCAGATAGCTTAGTGTTAGAGTTAACAGAAAACATCATTATGCCAGATATCAATCAAGCGATTTCTACTATGAACGAAATCCACTCTTTTGGAGTCAAAATTGCGATTGATGATTTTGGTGCCGGATATTCTTCTTTGATTTACTTGAAGCAATTACCGATTCATACCTTAAAAATTGATCGATATTTTATTCAATGTATTGCTAATGATTCACAGAAAGCAGTCATTACAACGGCATTGATTCAAATGGCGCATAATCTTAACCTTCATATAGTTGCTGAAGGTGTGGAAACGGAACAAGAACTTGCTTTTTTGCGTCAACATAAATGTGATGCAATACAAGGGTTTTTCTTTAGCCATCCATTACCAGCAAGAGAATTTGAAAAAATATTATTTGCTAACAAACGGTTGAATCTGTCAAACGTATAATATTTGTTAGTCAATGTCAATCACGCATTATCAATTATCAATTATCAATTGGAGATAGAAATGATCGTTAGAAAAACAATTGATAATTGACAATTGATATTTTAATCAGCCATGTCAAAAACTACTAAGAACCAAGTAAAGTGCGGTAAATAGTAGTCAATTAAATCAAAAAAACTCTCTAACTTTCAATAATTAATCTTTATTGAATATGTATAAAATTTTGGTCATAGAAGATGAGACAAATGTCAGACAGAATCTTTTGGAATTACTAACCTATGAGGATTTTGATGTCATTGCTGCAGAAAATGGTCAGCTTGGTGTGAAGTTAGCTCAAAAAGAAATCCCCGACTTGATTATTTGTGATGTCATGATGCCAGAACTAGATGGTTATGGCGTTTTAAAAACATTACGTCAACAATCTATAACAGCAACGATTCCGTTGATTTTTTTAACAGCTAAAACTGAGAAAACTTACTTACGCCAAGGGATGGAATTGGGAGCTGATGACTATTTAACAAAGCCTTTTACCCGCGCAGAACTCATCGCTGCAATTTCTTCCCGATTAAAAAAACAAGTTGCTATTCGTCAGCAATCACAAAGAAGGCTGGATGATTTGCGTAGTAGTATTACCATGTCTCTTCCTCACGAAATGAGAACACCACTAAACGGTATTTTGGGTTTTTCAGAACTTTTAATGAAAGAAGCCGATACCCTTTCTCGGCATGAAATTTTTGAGATGGCAGAAGGTCTTCATAAATCGGGAAAACGCTTACACAGGTTAGTTCAGAACTTCTTGTTATACACAGAACTCGAAATGATATCAACAGACCCACAACGCATGAAAAACTTGGAAAGCCATAAAACTGTTTTCCCTTCAATGGCGTTGGAAAAATTAATTACCGAAAAAGCTCAACAAGCAGGACGTTATACAGATTTCCAAGTCAATTTACAAAGCCCTTGTTGTGTACAAATTTGCGAAACAAGACTTTCTAAAATTTTTGAAGAATTAATTGATAATGCCTTTAAGTTTTCAATATCAGGAACACAAGTTTATCTAAAAAGCACTGCAGTTACCAATCAACTGATTATCTCACTTAGCAACTACGGACGAGGTATGACAGCCGCTCAAATTGCTGAATTGGGAGCATACCGACAATTTGAGCGCCAACTCTATGAACAACAAGGTTCAGGTTTGGGTTTAATCATCGCTAAACGTATAGTTGAGTTATACGGAGGGGAACTGCGTATTCACAGTAAGCTAGGAGAAAAAACGGTTATCCAAGTCGTGCTTCCGTGTATTTGAGCCTACTCAAAGTCGTACCCACCGTTGAATATTTTAGTCTTTTTGCGCTGGTATATTTATTGGTTCTCAGGAGTTTTGCACTTTTATAACTCCTAACCTCTCATTTTAGGGGGTCATGTCCCCAATTCATTAAAGAGTAACGCCAGTGAGTATGCTCAATATCACCATCAGGTTGCTGAGCTGAATGACGATGGATATAACTAATGACTTTTTTCATGTGTGAAATCTCATCATCAGTGTAGTCATCTTTTTTATTTTGTAGTAGTTCGACAATATGCCTACCGGATTTATGTCCGATAGATTCATCATCTCCTTCTTTTTGTCCAACCGATTTTGACTCCTTAGTTTCTAGCCAAGATTTAAGTTCCTTTGCTGTCATATTAACTGAGGAGTAAAACTCGTCAATCACTGATTTGACATCTTTACTCATAACGTTCATGACTCCTCGATTTTCTCTAAAGAATCAGGTTTATGAACTGCCTCTTTTCCAGTTTTGTCACTTTTAACCAAGTACTCTGGGTTATCTTTTGAGGCGGCGACATGATGTCCTTTAATCTGTGTAGGTGAGGTGAGTTTCTTTTCCACTTCACCTGTGGTTTCACCTTGCGATGTATTCCACTTCACTTTGTCGCCTTTTTTCAACTCGTCAGTCACGGGTTTTTTCCTGCTTGATGTTTTCCACCCGTTAATTATGTTTGGACTATCAGAAGAATTAATCTTTCTATTGACATAAAAAGTGGTAAATTCCTCTGTTGAAAGGGCTACCCCGTACCAGATATCTGCGTTGCAAAAATGTGTTCTCGGTTTGGTCTGTTGTTACCGCTGGCGGCGTTACTGTGGGAACCTGTCCAGTAAATCGTGTTATTCAAACGGTGCATAATTGACTAAATATGAACTGGTGTTACTGCATATGAAACAAAGTTGCTCCGTGCGACTAAAAGCCTCGCGGAGCAACAACAGTTTAGAATCCTCGTTTTTCACAACGAGTAGAAATCAACCTATCAGTAGATGCGCCTTATCTACCACAACATTAATGACATGATGACTGATGGGAAGGCTATCAATTACCATACCTAGACATAACAACATCATGTATGAGATGGAATAGAGAAATAATCCTTTGGCTAAATTACGGTCTTCTGGATTGTGCAGTAATTGCCAAGCTTTGTAAATAAAAACTGCTCCCAAGGTAACAGCAATGACTCCGTAAATCATTCCACTGATTTGCAAAGGATAAATCAATGAAAATGTTGCTGCTACTGTAACTAGGGTGTATAACCAAATCTGTCGCACCGTAGGCGTAGTTCCTGCAATGACGGGTAACATTGGGACGCCAACTTTTGCGTAATCATCCCGAATCATCAAAGCAAGAGACCAGAAGTGAGGCGGTGTCCACAAAAAGACAATCGCAAATACTACCCATGCTCCCCAGCTTAACGTACCAGTGACAGCAGCCCAACCTACCAAAGCCGGAACTGCGCCTGCTGCTCCACCAATAACGATATTTTGAGTGCTATGTCGCTTGAGAAAGTGCGTATAAATCAGGACATAAAATACAATCCCTGACATTGCTAGCAGTGCAGCTAGTAAGTTGGCAAATACGTAAAGCAATGTAAAGGAAATGACAGCTAAAGCACTAGCAAAAATCAGAGCATCGCGCGACTGTATTTTACCTGAAGGCAGAGGGCGATGACGTGTGCGCTCCATTTCATAATCGATATCTCGGTCGTAGACACAGTTAATCGTCTGGGCACTTGCAGCTGCCAAAGTACCACCAGTAAGTGTAACGAGTAACAACAGTGGGTCTACTTCTCCCTTAGCTGCAATCCACATACTTCCAGCAGTGGTAATAAGTAGCAAAGGGATAATTCTAGGCTTCGTCAGCTGGTAGTAGCTTTGAATAACCTGTAGAAATGTTTGATGGTGGCGAGAGACATTAGTCTCAATCATTTTGGCACTATTTCCTTTTTTTCAAACCTAAATAACTGTTCACTACGGCTGGTACTGTTGACTGTTCAGTGGGTTATTCTCTTGCTGTGTTTGCGTTGATAGTCACGTTGTTAGCATTGAGCCCACGCTTATGAACCCAGTCGCGCAGTGCAAGAACTGTGAAACACACTAAAGTACCAAGCAAAGCTGCTCCTACTGCTTGGTGAGAGACAGTCAGTGGTTCGACCTGAAGATGTAACCGAAAAGTGGCAACTCCTATCAGGAGCTGTACAATAAGCAATCCACCAGCGATATTTGCTAGTCGTCGTAATGCAGGATGCAGTGCTGGTGTTCGCCATGAAAGAAATACCACTGCCAATGTTGCCACTGTTGGAGGCACTATGCCAGCGATATGACTGTACATCACAGTACAAAGTTGGGATGTGCCAAAGCATTGGTGTAGTGCCCAACGAGAGCCGACTAAAGCACCTAGTAGACTTTGTAGATAAACCAAAATAGCTGCTGTTAAACCTACCCAAGGCAAGTTACCTACAGTTCCAGTTGGCTGGTAAGGGGTAAGTGCAGTACCGATGACTAGTAAGGTTGTGAAAAATAACAGCGCTGTTCCTAAGTGAGCGGTTACAATATCAAACCGCAAAAGTTCAGTAACCGTGAGTCCGCCCAAGACTCCTTGGAAAACGATTAAAAATAGCGCGAATGTGGATGCCCAAGGCAGCCATCTGGGTAAAGAGCGACGAGACCACCAGGACATTCCAACGAGTGCGATCGCGCTGACACCAATTAACGCCGCATCCAACCTATGAAACCACTCCAAGAAAACCTGGAAATTCATTTGCTTGGTTGGCACCAGTTCCCCGTAACACAAGGGCCAATCAGGGCAAGCAAGTCCAGCATTCATCACACGGGTGGCACTGCCTATTGCCATCAAAATCAAAGTGGCTATACACATTCTCCACACCAAGCGACGAATTCGTTCCTGTGGAACCTGCGGCGGCGCAGTCGTGATGTTTTGTTGTTCTAGAACAAATTCGCTCATGTAAAGATACCTTTTGCCGCTCTTTTTGATTCTGTCTACGTTTCAACCATTTGTCAGTACCGATCCATCTCCCACCCTAGCGTACAACTAAGGTTCGAGACTGGCTCTCACTATACTGTGAATCACCATAGCTACTTTTTGCCTGAAGCTTTAGGGAATTTTTAAGTTGTGAGCAGGCACACTCAAAGGCGTACCACCCGCTACAAATGAAAGAAACAGCTTTTTCACGCCCTTCGGGTTCGCCAGTCGCCTACGGAGGGAAACCCTCCTGCAGCGCTGGTCTCACCAGATACCAAGTGAGGGAGACCCTCATCAAGTACTGGCTCCCCTACACCCTTATACCCTTACACCCCTACACCCCTATGTTTTTTGAGACGATTGCGAAGAACTTAGAACCAGAATTCACCGAAATTAAGCCAGAGTGTGAAAGCCCTGGGAAGGTGAGTTTTTTCTGGTTTGGCATTGATTCATGCTAACCAGTTATAAAATTTTTTCCCGAATCGACATCCACCACTCGACACATCCGAGAAACAGATTCTGTTCAAGATCCCAAAAATCAGCCTAAAAATTAATAAAATTTTCATGCGTTCCCCCAACATATCTCTTAGGCTGGACTAGTGTAGTAAGTGAGTAAACTGCTCAGTCAAATATAGTAAAGCCGTTAACTCAAAAAAACCGTGAAAATCCCAAGTTCCATCTGGACGTTACTTATAGGCATCGGGCTGACCCTAGTCAGCCTCTGGTACGGTCAAAATCATGGTCTACTACCAACAGCAGCTTCTGACGAAGCCCCGTTAGTAGACGGTTTGTTCAACACAATGATGACCGTCTCCGTAGGTATATTTGTGCTCGTAGAAGGTGTTTTAATTTACTCTGCTATCAGATATCGTCGGCGTGCTGGTGATAATGCAGATGGTCCGCCAGTACATGGCAATGTACCACTAGAAATCCTTTGGACAGCGATCCCAACAGTTATTGTTATTGGCATTTCTGTTTACAGCTTCGACGTTTACAACGAAATGGGCGGCTTCAGCCCCCATGCCATCCATGAAGCCCCAATGACGTCACAAGTCATGAACATGCCTGGGGCAGCGATCGCCGCAACTTTAAGCGATACTCCCCCCAGCACAGAACCTAACCTAAATCAGGAAAAATCTGATGAAGCAATGCAAGACCCTGCGACAGCAGCAGTCCGCAATGCTGACCAAATTCCTCAAAAGCGGAATGCCCCTGGTGTAGGAAGTGTTGCTCCTAGCCTTGGACCTACACCTGAAAATGAAGGAAAACCACCTGCATTTGTGGTGAATGTCACGGGTTTGCAGTACGCCTGGATTTTTACCTACCCTGACACTGAAGTCACTTCTGGTGAACTGCACGTTCCCATCGGGCGCGAAGTGCAATTGAATATGACAGCGAACGATGTTATCCATGCCTTCTGGGTACCAGAGTTTCGCTTGAAGCAGGATGTGATCCCCGGTCGGCAAAGTGAGATTCGTTTTACACCCAACAAAGAAGGTGATTATACGCTCATCTGTGCCGAACTGTGTGGTCCTTACCACGGTGCGATGAGGACACAAGTTGTTGTTCAAAAGCCAGAAGAATTTGAACAGTGGATCCAAGAACAGGAAGTTGCTAGCGCTGATGAACTCAAGCAAGCAGTTGCTGTTAATCCGGCTGTCCTAACCCCAGATGAATTTCTCGCTCCTCATACCAGCCATATGGGAATTCATCCAGAAATGCTACATCAAATTCACCATTAGTCATTAGTAATTAGCAATTGACTCCTGACTTCTCAATATGGTTCGGATAAGATCAGAACGCCTGTGGCGACCCCCTTTCCAAAGGCGTAAATAAATAAAATAGCCCCCCTTTCCAAGGGGAGCCAGCGCGTTGGGGAGCCAGTACTTGATGAGGGTTTCCCTCACTTGGTATCT
>NZ_QMEB01000204.1 GCF_012912135.1 Brasilonema bromeliae SPC951
TTCCTTTCCTGGATGAGGACGCAAAACTCTTCCCCGCCGTTGAATGAACTGGCGGGGATTAGCTGAACTTGCCAAAATCACCGCCGTTTGAATTGCAGGAATATCAACTCCTTCATCTAAACAGCGAATAGCGACTAAACCTTGCAATTCTCCGCTTTCAAATTGACGCCGTAAAACTTCTCTTTCTTCTATAGATGTTTGGGATGTGTAGGTACTGACTTTATAACCCAGTTCTACCCCCAAAGTTTTGACGACAGCTTTCAGTTGACGTAAGCTAGAACGTCCCACTTCTTGTGAACCATCACTACAATAGAAAAGTGTATGACTTGTTTCCCGACGAGTTGACATTAACTCCCGCAAAGCATTTAACTTATTTTCGGCTGCACCAATTAATCTTGCTCGCTGCATTAATAACGGCTTCAAATCTTCGTTATCTTCCAAATCTGCCAAGTCAAGATTTTCACGGTCTCGATATAATAGTGCTCGTCCAATCTTTTGCGTTAGTTTAGCATAGGCACGGCTTTCTATTTCTGTTAATTCTACTAATATGGGATAATAAAGATAATGTACTAAAGCACCATTGGAGATCGCATCTCTTAAAGTAAACTCTGGTTTGAGAACAGGACCAAAATAATCAAATAAAGATTGGGTCCCACCTTCATCAAAATACCTTTCTGGCGTAGCAGATAAAGCCAGTCGTAACCCAACACGACGAGGTAAACTTTCTTCCAACTTCGGTGCGCCTAAGTTATGTGCTTCGTCTCCAATAATTAAAGTCTTTTCCGGAAAATATTTGAGTTGAGATTGAAAGCCATCTCCAATTAAAGTAGAGTTACTAGTAATAACTGTCAGAAACAATTGAGAACCAGAACGGACATTATAAAGTTGTGTGGAAAGTTGACTCTGCCAATTGTGTAAACTCTCAAAAGCTAAAATAGGTTGCAAATTAAATTTTGCACATTCTCGCGCCCATTGCGTGACAAGATGTCGATAAGGACAAACGACGAGCAAGACTTGTAAGTTAATTTGCTTGTATAATTCACAGGCGATCGCCAGCGCTGTAATTGTCTTCCCACTACCAGTCGCCATTTTCAGCGTTCCTCTACCGTTGTTGGCAAACCAGTTATTAACGGCTTGTCGCTGATACCCTCGCAATTGCAGAGATGGTGGCATTTTAGGGCATCCTGGTAATGGTTGTGTCTGATACCCACCCTTACTTTCGCCTACAAATGGTAATTTTAATTTGAATGTAGCTGTTTGCTTAACTTGATTTTTTGTCAAATACATAGAAAGGCAATAACGTCAAGGTAGTGGTGAGTGGAAAGATGAGGAAGTTATTTCCCTCATCTCCCCAATCCCCTTTCTCTATTTATCAGTTGTAATTACGCCAAATGGCGACAAGGGAACCTTGCACCTGTACCTGAATAGCGTTCACCTCTATGGGATCGTATTTCGGGTTTGCAGGTTTGAGGGTAATGCGATCGCCTAGTCGATAAAACCGCTTCAAAGTCGTACCAATACTATCTACTCTGGCGGCGACGATAGTCCCATTTTTCAGTTGATCTGGTTCTAGTACTGGACGCAAAAATACCAAATCTCCCTCCACGATTGAATCTTCAATCATGCTGTCACCAGTTACCCGCAAAGCATATGCTTGGGGAGGTAATGACAAATGAGCTAAATCTATATTTTCGACAGCCTCAGTGAAGGGTTCTATTAATCCACCAGCGGCGATCGTTCCCAAAATTGGTACACCTTGTTTTAACGCTTGTAGAACTCTAATTGTCCGTGCTTTACCTTCACTCCATTCAATGTACCCCTTATTGCGTAAATGTTCCAAGCGACTTTGAATTGGTGCAGGTGATTTTAAATTCATCGCCTGCATCATTTGTCGAATCGAAGGTGAATGCTGGTGTCCTCGTATGTATTCAGCCAGCCATTCATAAAGTTGTTTTTGAGCTTCTGTCAGACGTTCCATAAATTTGTAGGGAGGTGAATACAAATGCTCCTAGAACATTAGTACTACAAAAAACCTCCCTACGCACTATTTATTTTAGATATTTTGATAAATTCAAGTTAGAACAGAGAAGAAATGAGTCAATGATCGAGTAAAAATCTAACTATTTATGACTCACACCTTAAAATTCTTCTGCCCCTAAGATGCTTGCAAGTAAAGCTTTTTGAGCGTGCATCCGATTTTCAGCTTGATCCCAAATACGTGACTGAGGACCTTCCATAACCTCATCAGTAATTTCTTCACCACGATGTGCTGGTAAACAGTGTAAAACAATTGCCTCGCTTTGAGCAAGACTCATCAGTTGTTCATTCACTTGATAAGGTTGAAAAATAGGCATTCTATTGTCTGCTTCTTGTTCTTGCCCCATACTTGCCCAAACATCAGTGTAAATGACATGAGAACCTTTTGTTGCAATTTCTGGATCATGAGTTAAGAGGACTTCGGTTTTATTGGCTGCAATCAAACGTGCTGTTTCTATAATTGCTGCATTTGGTTCAAATCCATTGGGTGTGGCAATTCTCACATTCATTCCCACCAAAGCGCAACCCAATACCAGGGAATTTGCAACATTATTCCCATCTCCTACATAAGTCAAAGTCAATCCAGAAAAAGTGCCAAAGCATTCTTGCACCGTCATCAAATCAGCCAAGACTTGACAAGGATGTTCTAAATCAGTCAGAGCATTAATGACAGGAATTTTGGCATAATTAGCAAAAATTTCCAATTCCTGCTGTGCAAAGGTACGAATCGCCAAAATATCGAGGTATCTATCCAGAACTCGCGCTGTATCCTGCACTGGTTCCCCGCGACTAACTTGAGTCACATTGGGATTGAGATCAATCACCTGTCCACCCAGTTGGTACATTGCGACAGTAAAACTGACTCGTGTTCGAGTTGAAGCCTTGGAGAACAACAGCCCTAACACTTTATGACACCGCAATCTCAGCTTTTGTGATTTTAGCCGAGATGCCATTTGCAGAAGTTCTAGAACTTCCGTTGGACTAAAATCTGCCAGACTTAATAAATCCCGTCCGATCAACGCTGCCATGCTTGTTGCTCTACAAAGAACAGTTTTGTCTTTCTGTTTGGTGTACCCAGCCGTGTCAAAAAAATCTTGCCTTAAAACTACACCAGATATTTTCTGTCTAGCCTATAGTTTTAAGGTGGCTTTGGTATATCACTAGTTTATCAATATCGTCAGTGAAAATAATCACAAGTTTGTTTGATTTTCATTACAGTCACCGCGCTTGTAAGTATGCTTCTAGGTGGTGACATCGGCAGTATGATAAAAATGAGATATTTTCAGCGCAATTTGGACAAATATAACTCTTCACACTAGTATATTGTCAAATCAGCTTGTCTATGGTATAGTCATAAATTAGTGTGATGTTCAAAAAAGACAAGGCAATTTCTATTTTAGAAAAGCCGAGTATGCCAGCATAGCACAGTGGTAGTGCATCCGACTTGTAATCGGAAGGTCGTCGGTTCAAATCCGACTGCTGGCTTTTGTGGTTGTCGATTAACATATTATTTGTCGTCGTTAACAAATTAATGTCATCGAACTGTTCTGAGTGAAGGTGCAAGGTCGGATTATTGATGTTTACGCTGCAAATAAAGCTGATTTTATCAAGTTGAAGGATGGAACTGAAATTCGGTTGGATAGAATTGTTTCAGTCAATAATAAGCTGCTTTCCTCTTACTCTAATTCATCGCACACTAACTCCTAGGTAAACCTACTTAAAAATAAATGAGAACTTTTCTAAGATAAACTTTCTTTGATTTACCTGACTTAATTTCCAAGCATGAGCATCTACTACAAAATGCGCCATAGTTAGCCCCAGTAATCCTCCCAGAAGAAAATCCGTACAACTTGAAAGGATACTGTGATTTTGAATAAAGACAAGCTTGTTTAAATCTTGACTGTAGAAGAAAATCAAGCCCCCCACTATTAAATACAGTGAAAGCAAAAACAATGACTTCAAAAGAGTAGACTGTTTTTGGGCTTTATCCTTTGCTTGTTCAGAATTTATAGCGATAACTGTCATGAATATAATGTATTGAATTCCATGTGCAGTTGCATAAGTATGAAATGTCACTAAAATATTATCAGATAAGTAAATCGGCAAAAAGAAGAACACTAATAGAAAGAAGAAAATTGACTTGAGTAATGTAAAACAAGAGTTTTTTACAATAAAAACATAAATACTCAAAATTAGACCTGCAAAGAAGACAGGCTGTCCCATCCAATAGAAAAAGTTTATCAAATTATGTAAATAACTAGGAGCTACGTTGTAGCCGATAACTTTCCAAGTTGGAAGAATACCAGCTAATATTCCTAAAGTAATAGAAATTTTTTCTAATCTGCATATAGGTTTCTTTGTTTGAGAATACGAAATAAAACTGTAAACTCCTATATTTTGCTTACCATAATGATAAGCTTGCCATAGCCAATAAAAAAGCAAAAGATAAGGTTTGAAAAACTGACTTGAAAAAGTAAAAATACACCCGCAGAATACAAACAATATCAGAGGTGTATATATGTACATGAATTTATTTTGAGATATTATGTTAATCCGGAATGCTTTAACATTATAAAAATAAACTGTTGTTGAAACATGCGCCATTGCTAAGAATAATAAAGTATATTTAATCGTCTCAACTTCTATGATTTTTTGTTGTGTATGACTGAGAATCGTAAAAAATATAATCGGTAAAACTGTACCTAGTAATAAACTTAATTCAAATATATTCTTAGGGTTACCCGTGCTTATCAAAAGCCGTTGTAAATATTTAGTATTGTTGCCCATAGTGATGTTAGTTAGCAATAAATCGGGGGTGGATTTCTGTCTTATGCACTCATGAATAAGTGCATGGGAAAATGGGAAATGGTTTTTTCTTCCCATTTCCTTATTGCCTCAGTAAGAGGATATGTGTTGAAGTCTAAAATGTCATGCTCTACGCAAACGGGTAGTGTGCACCTTGGACGCTCATACCAAGTTGCGCCTTAATGATCTCATCAGGTGCCCCTCTGCGATGCTTTGGAGAGAGGGTAAAGTGACAAGTATCAATATAACACGCGTAACAGTATCTCAAAGTTTGACGGTAAAAAGGAACTCCTCGTTCCGCCCAATGAGAAAGTTAGTTCCCAAGACGTGAAAAACGTCGGTGCAGGACTGGACTAACCAGTTGCCTCCACCGACGTTTCCCTCAAAACAGTACTAGTCTCACTTCGCTCTACTCAGAATGACAAAATGACACTTTTGGGACAGACATCCCCTTACTATTCCCCCAATAAGCTAGACTAAGACTCTGCACTAAAAAAAGCTCTAGCGATATCACAGTCTTGTTGAATTTGTGTTTTTAGGGCTTCTAGAGAAGAAAATTTTTGTTCTGGTCGCAAAAATCTTTCTAGTTGCACTAACAACTTTTTGCCATACAAATCACCAGACCAATCTAACAGATGGATTTCCACAGATTGATACGTACCGTTTACCGTTGGACGATGACCTATATTCATCACGCCCAAGTAAATATTCTCTGGATTGTCTGGTGTTTCATCGTAGATTAAAACGCGAACAGCGTAGACACCGTGGCAGGGCAAAAACTTGTCTTTTGGTAATTGTAGGTTGGCTGTGGGAAAGCCAATAGTTCTGCCCAGTTGTTGACCTTTGATGACAGTACCGATAAGAGTGTATGCACGTCCTAACAGTTGATTTGCGCTTTGAAGATCGCCTCGGAGTAAAAGTTGCCGGATGAGTGAAGTGCTAATGCGAGTTTCCTCGGCGGAAGCAACACTGACATCACTGCTGTCACAAGGTCCATGACAAGCAGACGTTTCTAGAGGAACGATAGAAACAGGAATGCCGTACTGGGCGGCGAGCAACTTCAAATCCACAGCTGTACCACTGCGGTTGGAACCAAAGCAAAAATCTTGCCCAACGCTAATTCGTGCAGCTTGCAGTTGTTGCACCAGAATCTTTTCTACAAACTGTTCAGCAGATAAGGCAGATAATTCTTTGTCGAAGGGTAGCAGGACGAGTTGTTCTACTCCCAGCGATCGCAACTGATGAATTTTTTCATCCAGTGGTGTTAACCAAGTACGGGGTTGCCCAGTAAAAAATTCTTGTGGATGAGGATTAAAGGTGACAACCGTTGAGTAAACGTGTGGAGTTTGAGAGGACGCAAACAGCGTCTCGGCAAAGTTCCCCACGTCTTCTGCTCTGTTGAAGGGCGGTAATATAGGTTGAATAACCTTTTGATGACCACGGTGTACGCCGTCAAACTTGCCAAGAGCAACAAAAGTTGGAGTTCGAGCCAATTCGGTTGAAGAAGTTACCCACACAGAACACCCATTTTGAGACAAATTTAGCACGTCGATTCTGGGATTTGAGGTTATATTAAGCTCTCAGCTAATACAGTTCTAAGAACCAAAGCCCTATGCCTTCCCTAGTGGTGGGTATGCTCGTGCAACTGTTCGTTGACACCTCGGCAGGCGAAAAGCTTCTCATTGTTGTGCACGAGTTGTGTGCTAGCGACTGATTGCTGAAAGCTCCTAATCACCAATCTAATCCAAAATTTAAAGTTGCTCCGATTGCAATCTATAAGTCGAAAATTTCCTAATAGGAAAAGATTCTGATAAAGGGATTGGTACAGGAACTTGAAGCACCATTCCTTCATGTGCCATGATAGCACCAGGAAATTTCTGTGTGGCTTCTTGTCCGACACGATCCAAAAACTCATCGTCATGAGATGGATCGTGATGAAAAATGACCAGAGTTTTGACATTAGCGGATCTGGCTATCTTTACACCTTCTTGCCATGTGGAGTGTCCCCAACCAATTTTAGGCTGAATTGGGGAATTATACTCTTCATCAGTGTAGGTGCAATCGTAAATCAGGATGTCAGCGTTACGAGCTAAGCGCAGGGCGTTTTCATCTAGTCTGTCAGAATAATGTTCAGTATCAGTAATATAAGCTATTGCCCCACCACGCCAATTAACTCTGTACCCGACCGCTTCTCCTGGATGGTTGAGTGGAGCTGTTTCTATGGTAATGTCATGAATGTGAATCGGTCGCCCTGATATAACGTCGTAGAAATCTAAATTTGCCTGCATAATCTGCAAGGGAACAGGAAAATTTGGGTGCAGCATTTGGTCATTAAGACGCTGTTCTATGGTTGAACCATCGGGAGCGATCGCACCATAAATATGAAAAGTGTTTCCCTTAACAAATCCTGGAGAAAAGAAAGGGAAACCCTGCATATGATCCCAGTGGGAGTGGGTGAAAAAAACGTGTGCCTCTATCGGCATATTAGACAACAAAGATTGCCCTAAAACGTGCAGTCCTGTGCCTCCATCAAAAATTAAACGTCTGCCACCCACTTGCATCTCTACACAAGGGGTATTACCGCCATAACGAACGGTGTGTGGTCCCGGACAGGGGATACTGCCACGAACGCCCCAAAAATGTACGGTAAATTGATTCTCTATCCTAGACATGGGTGTTGCTTGCTGGACTGAGCGGGCACTCAATAAAAAAAATTGTTACTTATTTTGTTCAGTTTATTCTGTTTCACGACTTTTAGTAGTAGTAGAATTTCTTGGTAATACAGCATACCTTGTTTCAGGTTAGTTTTGTCTTTACTTATGAAAAACTTCAAGGCAGAAGTTTTGGAGTGCAAACGTTTCCGTATAAGTTATTTTCACTTAACTTCCTACTTTATAACCGAAATTTTGCTGTCATGGTTTTATCCATATACTTGCCGTCATAAAGAAAAGACATTACGGAAATTTCAAATTCCATTGAGATAATTGATTCAATCCATTTGCATAAGTAAGGTTGTATTGTAGTGGGGTTATACTGATGTAGTTTTTACGGATCATATGCACATCTATAGGTATGTTTTCAGAAAGATTTAAACCTAATGGAGGTTCCACATCTTCCACAACTTCTCCCGTTAACCAATAATAAGTTTTCCCACGCGGGTCTACTCGTTTATCAAAAACATCGATGTAACGTCGTACTCCCTGGCGGGTGACACAAGCTCCTGCAATTTCTTCCCATTTAACAGCAGGGATATTGATGTTAAGTAACATCAACTCTGGTAGAGGATTTTGCGCCAGCTGTCCTACTAAGATTTTGGCAAAGTTAGCAGCCGGTTGAAAATCCTTATTTATATGACTAGTAAGACTGAGGGCGACACTGGGAATGCCTTCAATCAAACCTTCCATTGCGGCAGATACAGTACCAGAGTAGAGAATTTCAGTTCCTAAATTAGCACCCTGATTAATGCCAGATAGAACTAAATCTGGTGGAGAATCTAACAAAGCCCACAGCGCCAATTTAACACAGTCTGAAGGAGTTCCATCACAAGCCCAAGCTTTGACGCCAGGATGGAAAATCGACTCAACTATTTCAGCGCGAATTGGTTGATGCATTGTTAACCCATGCCCGGTTGCGGAACGCTCTCGATCCGGGCAAACTACATTGATCTCATGACCTGCTTGCGCTAGAGTGTTTGCCAGAGTACGAATACCTAAAGCAGAAACACCATCATCGTTGCTAATCAGTATATTCATAAATATTTAATCCATCGTCATAGTCAATAGTTAGGAGTTAAGAGTCAACACTCAAGAAGTGATGGCGTAATTGGTACTCCACCCACATGCGCCTAAACCCTGTAGTAAATCTCTAGGATAGTTTACTAGAGTCTATATTCCGCACCCTCAACTGGCTGTTAGAGCTTTTGATTCTCAAGTTGATGTAGAGATATCCGCCTGACAAGATCTCGCAAAAAACAATCAGATCTGGCGAAAAAGTAATACCAAGTTGCGGCGAAATCACCTTACTCTCCATCTCCTTTGGAATACCTTGGAGACGGTAACCCGTCCAAGGAGGGTATACGCTAACTGACTCAGCATTTGTCAAAATAGATGACGGTGGTCATTCTCAAGCTAAACAATGAAGAATGAAATATTCCGTACTTCATTCATAGTTTATACAATCTTATAAGAATTCGTCCGCAACTTTGTTGCCTAGTTCATACTTCATACTTCAGGGAACCAGTTTTTGCACCCGAATTCAATTGTTGCAAGATATGGGGATAACTACCCAATTCAGCATCCAGAAAGAGTGCACAATGATAGACGAAGATAAACACCAAAACAACACAAACCAGCAATCAGGTGAAGAAAGCGAGGAAAAGCAAGCAATGACAAGCGACTCTACAGCCGAAATCAATGCCAACGTAACCCAAAGCGAGACTGAGCCAGTGGCAACCCCAACCGATGTCTCGCAAAATACACCTACACAGAATCAAGACAATAGTGTTGCTGCAAAAGTTGAGGGCGCAAGTACTGACTTGACAGCCAAAGAAGCAGCACTTCACCAACAAATTGAGTCCCTAAAAGCGCAGTTAGAAGAGCGTAGCACTCAATACATGCGGATTGTGGCTGATTTTGAGAATTACCGCAAACGGAATCAAAAAGAGAAAGAAGATTTGGAACAGCAGATAAAACGGAACACGATTACTGAATTACTACCAATCGTTGATAATTTTGAACGAGCAAGAGCGCAAATCAAACCCCAAAATGATGGGGAGATGACGATTCACAAAAGTTACCAAGGTGTTTACAAGCTATTAGTAGATTCCTTAAAGCGCCTGGGTGTCTCACCAATGCGTCCTGAAAACCAACCATTTGATCCCAACTTGCACGAGGCAGTATTGCGCGAACCTACGGATGAATATTCTGAAGGAACAGTGTTAGAAGAGTTAGTACGCGGATATTACTTGGGCGATCGCGTACTGCGCCATGCAATGGTGAAGGTGGCTGCTCCGAAGGAAGATGCACCCTCTTCCGAGGAAAATTCAGTCGAGTCCAGCCAATAGCTCAGCTGTATTCGCTCGCCTTACTGATGAAAAGTCCCTGGAAAACAGGGGCGAGCAATCTAACCACACCCGACAGATAGTCACGGAAACATCACGCCCAAAGTTTAGCAACCTTTACCCGGTGTTCGTGTATCGCTAACACCGGACTGAAGTTGCTCAAAACTTCAGAGACCAAGTAGTCAGTAAAAATACTGATGTCAAACAACTGATATTTATGGGAAAAGTTATTGGGATCGATTTAGGCACTACCAACAGTTGTGTCGCGGTTCTCGAAGGTGGTCAACCAATTGTCATTACGAATTCAGAGGGTGAACGAACGACTCCAAGTATTGTGGGATTCGGTAAAAATGGTGAACGCTTGGTTGGTCAACTGGCAAAACGTCAAGCTGTCACAAATGCTGAAAACACTATTCTCAGTATTAAGCGATTTATCGGTCGTCGTTGGGAGGACACTGCAGGTGAACGCTCGCGCATTTCTTACACCTGTGTCAAAGGTCGAGATGATACTGTTGATGTGCTCCTTCACGGACATGATTATACACCACAAGAAATCTCCGCGATGATCCTGCAAAAACTCAAACAGGATGCGGAAAACTTTTTAGGTGAACCTGTCACTCAGGTAGTAATCACAGTACCTGCATATTTTACACATGCCCAAAGACAAGCGACCAAAGACGCTGGCACTATTGCGGGACTAGAAGTTTTGCGGATTATCAATGAACCGACTGCAGCTGCCTTAGCGTTTGGGTTGGACAAGCAAGACCAAGAGCAGCTCATTCTCGTATTTGACTTAGGAGGCGGTACCTTCGATGTCTCCATTCTACAGTTGGGGGATGGAGTCTTTGAAGTGAAGGCGACTTGTGGCAACAACCATTTAGGTGGGGACGATTTTGATCACTGTATTGTCCTCTGGATGATCACACGCTTCCAACAAGAAGAGAAAGTTGACCTTTCTGGGGACAAAATGGCTTTGCAACGTTTGCGGGAAGCAGCGGAAAAGGCAAAAACGGAACTTTCCAGTAGAATCAGCACTTCAATTAACTTGCCTTTTATCACTGCTGATCAAACAGGACCAAAGCATTTGCAGATGGAACTCACCCGCGCCAAATTTGAAGAGTTAACAACACATCTGGTTAAAGCGATCATCGAACCGATGAGTCAGGCGCTCAAAGATGCACAACTCAAACCACAAGACATTGATCGGATAATCTTAGTGGGCGGTTCCACTCGGATTCGGGCTGTTCAAAATGCCTTGAGCAAATTTTTTGATGGCAAAACTCCAGATCGTTCTGTCAACCCCGACGAAGCAGTCGCACTGGGAGCAGCTATTCAAGCTGGGGTGCTGGGTGGTGACGTAGATCATTTACTTTTGTTAGATGTTACGCCCTTGTCTGTGGGAATTGAAACCTTGGGAGAAGTGTTCACTAAAATTATCGAACGCAATACCACAATTCCAAGTAGCCAGTCCCAAATTTTTTCTACAGCAGTTGATGGACAAACCTCTGTGGAAATTCACGTCCTTCAAGGTGAACGGGCAATGGCACGGGATAACAAGAGTTTGGGCAAATTTCTTCTTCAGGGAATTCCGCCAGTTCCGCGTGGTGTACCGCAAATTGAAGTCTCTTTTGAAATTGATGTTAATGGCATCCTCAAAGTTGCGGCACAAGACAAAGGCACTCTTCGAGAACAAAGTATTCTCATTACCAATACAGGTGGCTTAAGTGCCAACGAAGTTGAAAAAATGCGGCAACAAGCTGAAATGTTTGCCGAAGATGACAAAAGGCGTATGCAACTGGTTGAACTGAAAAATCAAGCAGATAATTTACTGTATAGTTACGAATCAACCTTAAAGCATAATGGCGGTATGATTGATGACCAGATGAAAGTTTTGGCACATGAAAAAGTCATACAGCTACAAGCAGCAATCACAGATGAATCTATTTCTATAGCCCAATTCCAACAACAGTTGGATAACTTCCAGCAAACTTTGTTTGACATTGGCTCTCAGGTGTATAATCCCGTTAATAGCCAAACTGATACAATAATCGCAGCTTCAGATAATCAATTGACTTTAGAATCAGCAGCGCCCCCTAGTGGAACGTCAACACCACCATTTGACTTTGATTTGAAAGACGAGAGTATGATGCAGGTTGGTTACGAGGCAATAGACTAGAGAATTGCCAAGAGTTTGGGTAGTGTGCAAAAATGACAGATCCTAGATTCTGACTCCTCTACACTTTTAATTATTGAATCTCTGAAATTGGCTTGTCAGGTTGCCCTACACCATACATATCCGGTAATACCATTACTTTCATGAACGGTTTTCCACACTTTTTAGTGCGGTTAGCTCGTCTGTAAAGTAAGCGGAGTTCTTGCAATATACGTAGCACAATTGTAAAAGAGACAGCCTCAGGCTATTGCTTTTGTCGTTTACCATGAGAAAAGCACCTGTTGCTGTTGTCAGTAGTGAGTAAAAATTTTCTGGTCTTAACTTAGTCTTTGATTTCAAAACTAATTCCAGATTCCTTTGACTCAGTGCTCGACATTCAGAACTGTTATGGTGATTTTTGTATAAAGGAAAAGGTAAAATTTTAGTATTAATAAAACTTAACTATTGCCTTCTGCCTTCCCGAACTTCCGAACGGCGGAACTCGTCGTTAAAAGTTCTGTTTGCATAGCCCGCTTTCTACCTTTTAACTTTCACCTTTGCTCTATGGCTC
>NZ_QMEB01000205.1 GCF_012912135.1 Brasilonema bromeliae SPC951
ATTCCCTCTTCCCCCCCTATCCCCAGAGGCGACCGGTGAGTCCCCCCTATCCCCAGAGGGAACCGGTGAGTCCCCCTATTCCTAAAGCTGCCTATTTGTATCAACGTTAAAGTGAAACGATATTAGACCCCGTCCTACCACATTCAGGGATGGGGAATTTTATAGAATTCGTGAAGAAAATGCGCAATTTTACGTATTTTACTGAAAAATAAAATAATTTCCTCATCACTTTGTCACTTAGAATTAACAGAAAAACTTATATTCTTTACCTAATGGTTCAAATGTGAAAGATAAAATTTATCTGACGAAATTGCAGCTGGTCCGGTAGGGCATGTTGCTGCATCTCTACACAGCACCAGTATAGGACTTCATGGAAAATAGTTGGTTCACATTTCAGTAGTCTGTTGGGTAAACGCATAAAAAAATATGTACAGCGAATTAACAGGCACGTATAAATTAGAATTAGTCGGACTTTCGTTTGCGATCGCAGTTATTTCTTCATACACAGCCTTAGACTTATCAGGAAGAGTGCAGCTTGCTTGGAACAGGCGTTTACTCTGGCTGTTGGGGGGGGCTGTCGCAATGGGAATGGGCATTTGGTCAATGCACTTTATTGCCATGCTGGCTTTTGAATTACCTCAGCCTGTGACTTACGATGTGTGGACTACCCTGCTGTCTCTGCTGTTTGCAGTGGTTGCTTCTAGCATCGCTTTATCGTTGTTGAGTCGTTCTATCTCAACAGCACTTTTAATTGGTGGTGGGGTTTGCATGGGACTAGCCATTGCTTCAATGCACTACACGGGCATGGCAGCTATGCGACTTCAGGCAAAGCTTGAGTATGATTTAAAGTTAGTCAGTTTGTCGGTGCTCATTGCCATCATTGCCTCTTTCGCAGCTCTTTGGCTAGCGTTTCGACTGAGAAAAAATCAAGACTTGAAAGGGGCGATATGGCAGAAACTTGGCAGTGCCTTTTTAATGGGAATTGCCATCAGTGGAACGCACTACACAGGAATGTGGGCAACTCACTTTATGCCCCACAAACATTTATCAAAACTGCAATCTCCGGTAATGAATCAGTTCTGGCTGGCTGTTGCCATTGGGGTTGCGGCATTATTCATGTTAACTTTAGCCTTATTAACTTCTTTCTTCGACCAATCTTTAACAGATCACTTATTACAACAAAAAGCTTTAGAAGAAAGTGAAAAACGCTTTCGGATGCTGATCCGAGAGATGCAAGTAGGAGTTTTATTGCTCAATTGCAATGCTGAAATTCTCATCAGCAATCAAGCAGCAAACAATCTCCTGAATCGAAATCCCCACGATAAACAGCGTCAAGTATTTGGTGCTGGTTGGTTGTTGTTGCGTGAAGATGGTACGCCTCTTCCGGAAGAAGAACAACCCGTGCGCCAAGCAATAGCACTGCAAAAACCCATTCACAATATAGTCATGGGGATTGAAGATCGCACTCGCCAAAATCAACGCTGGCTATTAGTCAATGCAGATCCCCAGATAGGAAATGATGGTCGTGTAGAGAGGGTTGTCTGCACTTTTAGTGATATCACTCAAAGAAAGCAAGTTGAAGCCACACTGCAATTAATTGTTGAGGGAACAGCTTATACAACTGGTGATGAATTCTTTCGTTCATGCGTACGCTATATTGCCAAAGTGTTACAAGTTTTTTATGTGTTTGTTAGTGAATTTACGAATGATACCAAAACTGAACTTCGTACCCTGGCATTCTGGAATAGTGTTGATTTTGATGAAAACTTCAACTACGACATCGCTGCTATTACCCACGAACACTGTAAACTCGTTTTTGGCGGAACATGCTGCTGCCATTTTAATGATGAGTTATCAATACTTTTACTTAGAAACAAAGATATCGCCCAGTTGAATCTTCACAGCTATTTCGTTCCTCTAGTCAACTCAAACGGCGAGGTTATCGGTTATTTGGTGGTGATCGATGTTAAGCCTTTAGAGATTGATTTAAGCAAAGAGTCCTGTGTGAAAATTTTTGCTGCTCGTGCAGGGGCTGAACTAGAACGTAAACTAGCAGAAGAATTGCTCGCTAAGAGTGCAGAACGAGAAAGAGCAATTTCCTTTGTGATTCAACGCATGCGTCAAACTCTGGAAATTGAGAAAATTTTCAGTGCGACAACACAAGAGTTGCGACAAGCGTTAAGCTGCGATCGCGTCCTCGTTTATCGCTTTCATCCTGACTGGAGTGGAGACATTGTCTGCGAGTCAGTAGCAGAAGGTTGGAAAGCGCTAAAGCGCTTACAAAAGAATCAATCCCAATTCACACAGAACGCGGTGAACCAAACCGATTGTGTGATCAAAAGTGTTGGGGATGCAGATAATATCATAAAGGAGACCTATATGTACGACACCCAGGGCGGTTATTTCCGTTCTGGCGTAACTTCTCGGTGCGTTTCGGATATTTACAAAGCTGGATTTGACCCTTGTTATGTTGAATTCTTAGAACAATTTCAAGCACGGGCATACATCACAGTTCCCATCTTTTGCAACAATCAACTTTGGGGCTTGCTAGCAACGTATCAAAATTCTGCTCCTCGTCAATGGAAAGAAGCAGAAATCAAAATGGTAGTTCAAATTGGAGCACAATTGGGAGTCGCAATCCAACAAGCAGAATTGTTAGTACAAACGCAAAAGCAATCTACCGAACTCAAACAAGCCAAGGAAGCCGCTGATAAAGCCAATCGTGCTAAAAGCGAATTTTTAGCAAATATGAGCCATGAACTAAGAACACCACTCAACGCAATTCTTGGCTTTACCCAACTGATGAACCGCGACACTTCCTTAAAAACAGAGCATCAGAAATACCTAAATATCATTAATCGTAGCGGCGAACATCTGTTGGTGTTAATTAACGACATTTTACAGATGTCCAAAATTGAAGCGGGAGGTATGACATTTAATGAGAATAAATTTGATTTATATTACCTCCTTAATAGTTTAGAGGCAATGCTCAAACTCAAAGCTCAATCCAAAGGCTTAAACCTGATATTTGAGCGTACCCTTCAAGTCCCGCAATATATCACAACTGACGAAAGTAAATTGCGTCAGGTTTTAATAAACTTACTAGACAATGCCACTAAATTTACCGAAAAAGGAAGTGTCACTCTTCGGGTATCAGTGGACCAAGGGAGTAGAGACATACAACAGCAGCAACACAGTCCACAATTCCATCTCCTGTTTGAGGTCACAGACACTGGTCCTGGCATTCATCCCAATGAATTCGATAAATTATTTCAAGCTTTTGAACAAACTGCAACAGGGTTAAAATCTGGTGAGGGTACTGGCTTGGGTTTATCCATCAGTCATAAGTTTGTGCAAATGATGGGAGGAGAAATCAAGGTTAGCAGTACCTTGGGGGTTGGAACTCAGTTTAGCTTTTTTATTCCTATAGAGGAGGCAACAGAAACGAAAACACAAACTCTTGAGTTCACGAGTCATAAAGCCATTGGCTTAGCTTCTGAACAACCCGCTTATCGGATTTTAGTTGTCGAGGACCAGCAAACCAATCGTATGCTATTGGTCAACCTGCTAAACAACCTAGGCTTTCAAGTACAAGAAGCCACGAATGGTCAAGATGCTCTCACTCTCTGGAGAATATGGCAACCGCACTTAATTTTTATGGATATACGGATGCCCTTAATGGATGGCTGTGAGGCGACTCGCTTGATTAAGCAAAGGGAAAGGAAGACACATCAACATTCTCATCAAACCATCATCATTGCCATAACGGCAAGCGCTTTTGAAGAAGAAAAACACAAAATTTTGAGTGCTGGCTGTGATGATATTTTAAGTAAACCCATTCAAGAACAAGATATTTTCGGAAAAATAAGCAAATATTTGGGCGTGCAATTTCTTTATCAAGAAAATACAACAAATACAGATATCACTCCACCTATTTGTAAGGTTATGACCAATTTTCCTAACCTGGCTTCTGTGATGGGAACTATGCCTACCGAGTGGATACGACAGCTTCACAATGCTGCTTGTGGTGGCAACGATTTGCTCATTCTTCAACTGATGGAACAAATTCCAGCAGATAAAATAGATTTGATTGAGGCTTTGAATGTTTTGGTTGAAAATTTTGACTTTGAGCAAATTATAGAACTGACTGAAAACAGAACTCAGAATTCAGAACGCATAACTCAGCAATCATAGCAGTTCTCATTTGAATCACATACACTAAGTAGCCATCATGAACTGCGTACACAAGAACACATGAAAAGATCTCTTAGCCTGTTCCCTGTTCTCTGTTCCCTGTTCCCTGTTCCCTGTTCCCTATTTTCAAGTCAGATAGGTAGAAATAAACAGAGCTATGTTAAGAAATGTAAAAACGCCTCAAACCCTTACTAATGAATGGCAGGTGCTGTAGCCTGTGAAACCCGTCCACCGCACTGCCTCCTAATGACCAATGACTAATGACTGCCAAAACATCGTTAACTTTATTTGTACCGACCTACTTAGTTTCTCAACCCCACAATCGCCGTCCTGATGATCCATTTAGCCTACTATGAGTATCTTGTAACAAAGTTGGTATATCCAACTCTTCTGGACACCGGGGCAGACAGTCGCCACATTCTGTACAACGGCTAGCTTTCATTCCAGCGAACCAGTGACCAGCATTTTCAAACATTCTGTAGCGGTATTGCCCAAAATCACCCATGTCATAGGCAACTGCAAGATTGCGTAACCGCAACACTTCTGGAATGTTGATATTTTCTGGGCACGGTAAACACGCATAGCACTGGCTACATTTGTCTGTTCCCAAAACAGCCTTTTGACGATTTTCTAGACGTTCAAAGACCGTTATTTCCTCTGGGGTTAACTTTTGATCACAATCTGCAACCCGCAAAGGTTCTGTTAATTCCTCTGGGTGTGCTGGTCCGATGCTGAGAGTGGTGATTCGGGAGTCACTAAGTAAAAACCGATAATTTAACTCTAAAGGTGAAAAAGGATCACACAAATCTTTCAAGGTTTGGGGTGGTGTATACAGGCGTCCTCCTTTATCAGCAGGAGAAATAATAAATACACCCATATCTTTTTCATAAGCTTTCTGAATTGCCTCTGCGTTGCGCTGAAAAAAATAGTAATAATGCAGATTGACAAATTCAAATAAATCTGTATCTATCGCCGCCAAAATAATCTCTAAAGGCGCATGGGTAGAAAAACCAACGTGTCGCACCCGACCATCGGCAATAGCTTCTTGCACCGCCTGCATACAGCCATTCTTGGCTTTTACCCAGTCAAGATGTTCCCATGTGTTTAAACCGTGAATTCCCAGGCAATCTAGATAATCTAACTTTAATCGTTCCAGAGATTCATCGATATACCGACGCATAGTGTCAGCATCCGCTGTTGGTGGAATTTTAGTGGTGATGTGAACTTGGCAACGGTTAACTGGTAACCCTACAGAAATTGCCTCACCAAGATACTCCTCACTTTTTCCGTATCCTCTAGCAGTTTCTAAATGATTAATCCCCAACACTATGGCTTTGTGAATGGTCTGCCATGCATTTTCCTGTGAAGCTAAGTAGCGCATTGTCCCCAAGGAAAAGACAGACAAGCGTAGATTCGTTTTCCCAAAACGTCGGTATTTCATTTTTAACAGAGTTCGGAGTTAAGAGTTTGCTGCAAGTCACTCATAACTCATTGTTTATATCTCATCTATGTTTCGCCACTACCAAAACGCTTGATCAAATCTTCAGGGCGGAGATCGGAGATAAATTCCCGGAAGGCTTGCTGTTCGGCTTCATCTGCATCCCGATCTACAGGAATAGAAGCATCCGCAATCACTTCTTCCATGACCCAAATAGGAGTATTTGTACGGAGGGCGATCGCGATCGCATCACTAGGACGCGCGTCTATTTCTTTTTTGACATCGCCTTGCTTCACAATTAATGCTGCATAAAATGTATCTTTCTGTAATGAATGAATGATGATCCGTTCCAAAACGATGTTCCATGCATCCAGCATATTCACAATCAGGTCATGAGTTAAGGGTCTTGGAGCCTTTTGATTCTCCAGTGCGCCCATAATTGCCCTAGCTTGTTCTTGACCAATGTAAATTGGCAATGCACGGCGGTCTGAAGCATCTTTCAAGAGTACAATCGGGCTGCGGGTTATGGCATCTAATGCTATGCCAGCGACTTTCATTTCAAGCATTGGCTAAGCCTCTAAAATCCTTTGAGCGCTATGGTAATTTGTAACAAATCGTACTTGTGTTGTAATCATTTTGGGGTTAGGATAAACATAACTCTTCATTCGCTATAATTGCCTCTATTAAACTCCTAAATGGATGTGAACACTAGAGTAAGTCAAACAAGCCTAATTCGACAATAATCTACTTTTCTAAATGTGCGCAGTCATAAATGTAAATATTTTGAACTTTTGACATAATTTTTAGTCTGAAATTATACTTAAAATTTTGAAATGTTTGTGAGAATTACTAGCTGCTTTTGGGCAAAAATAAGCAATAAATAGAGTTAGTTTTGCAAAAAAGCCGTGTTTACAGGAATAATCCAAGCATTAGGAACCATAAAACCCCTGGAGTTCAGTTCTTGGCAAATCACTTGTGTGACTCAGCCATCTAATGTAATTATGCAAGATTTAGCGACAGGTGACAGCATCGCTGTAGATGGCATCTGCCTAACGGTAGAAAAAATTTTAAAAAATGGATTTATCGCTACGGCTTCACCAGAAACCCTGCGCCGCACAACACTAGGACAAGAAGAAACACAACAGAGGTACGTTAACTTAGAAGCATCGCTGAGAGTGGGGGGTAAAGTGGGCGGTCATTTCGTTATGGGACACGTGGATGGTATTGGTCAACTGGTGTCAGCAGAAGCGACACAAACCTCTTGGGAATTGATTTTTACCGCTCCAGGTGCGATCGCCCGCTATATGGTCTCCAAAGGAAGTATTGCTATAAATGGCATCAGCCTAACAGTAGCCGATTATCAGTCTGAACTATCGCAGTTTAAAGTAGCAGTGATTCCCGTCACTTACAAAGAAACCAATCTCCAATACATCAATCCGGGTAGTTGGGTGAATTTAGAGGGAGATATTCTTGGCAAATACGTCGAAAAATTCCTTTGTTTTGGCAATCCGGATCTGGAAGAAGCTACACAGACAATTCCAAATGACATAACACCCGGATTCTTAGTTGAACACGGGTACTTGTAAGCAAAAAGGGACAACCAGAAAGAGGAAGGAGGAACAGAGCGAGGGAAAAGTTAATACTTAATAACTTTTTTCCTTCACACTTTCACTCCTTCACTCCCACACTTTTCTAGCTACCTGGTCGCTGAGGAGTTTGAGCTGTATGTAACGATTGCATTAATTGACCAAGGGCGGACTCTAATTGAGCGCCTGGATCAGTCGCAACCCATCCTTCGGGTGTCAGCTGGCGCACCTCAAAGTGCAAGTGGGGTCCTGTGGACAAACCAGTGCTACCAACTCGTCCAATAACGGTTCCCTGTTGCACCAATTGACCGGGCTGAACAAAGATTTCTGACATATGACCGTAAAGAGTTTGTTGGGCGTTGCTGTGGTTAACTATCACTGTCATACCGTAGCCGCCCAACCAATCAGCACTCTCTACTTTACCAGTGTAGGCTGCCAAAACAGGTGTTCCCATAGCTGCGCCTATGTCTGTACCAGAGTGGAAACTGCGATCGCCTGTAATGGGATGAGTTCGCCAACCAAACAGAGAACTAATTGCAGAGGGGATAGAAAGGGGATACATCAATCCCGGACCACTTGCGAGTCTACCACCATAGACTCCACCGTAGTTTACTTGCGGCAATACTGCTGCTAGCGGGATATCATAAGTGATATTACTGATACGAGGTGCAACATTTTCCGCAGTCATTGGTGCTGGTAAGATCCCACCTACTGGAGCAATCGGTACTGAACTCACTGTTGTAGGGGAGGAAAAGTCGGGGATAAACCGGTTGGGATGATATGTATCTTTAGTTATACTTCTATAAGCCGTTCGATAACTGCGATGCCGACTAGGAGTCATGGAACGAGAAACAGTCCTATAAGTGGGACGATCCAAAGAGTTTCGTTCACCTCTTTCAACATGCCTGACTGGCGGAACAGTTGCTAATGTGGCAGGTTTGCTTCTTCTAATCCAACTTGCTTTCTTTCGGGGTAATTCAGTATTGGACTGTTGTGTAATAACTACAGAATTCGGTGCTTGATACCTATCGGTAGCACCAGTGTTGTATTCGCCTGGGTCGATATAAGCGTTGTTGTAATCTTTCGGAGTGGAGTCGTCAGTAGAGGAGGCAGTCCCTTGGCGTGAGTTCAGCGCCGCGCGGAGGTTATCGATCTTGGTGGAATTGGCGTAGGGTTCCCTCCAGTGCGCAAGGTGCCGTGGAACAGGCCAGTTGTTCTCTTGGGAAACCTCTTGTTGAGGTTGTTCCTTGCTGACACTTATGTTGAATTGTGGAACCTCTACTTGAGGTGCTCTCTGTAACCTTGTTCTCCAGTTTCTAGTACTTTCGCTACGTACAGAAACTTGCACACGGGGTTTGAATTTTCTGATCGCCACCTCTGGCTGTGAACTTTGTGCATGACGTTTGTAATTTCTGAGAGCGACTGCAGGACTTGGTCTTTTTGCCTGAGAGAGTCTTTGTCTGAGTCTAACCCGGCGTTGAGAAAATTCGTCGGACTGCGATTTCGTCTCTTCTACTGCGGGGCTGCTATTGTTGTGTCTAAAAGTATCTCTTTTGACTCTATTCACCGATGGTGCTGGTTGAGAACTTTCAGCAGTGGGAACAATATTATCGATTGCTGATTCAGTTTGAGCAAACACCAAGCCACCATTACTTAGCATAGTAATGCTGCCAAGCCAAGCGAGACTTTGTGCTGGGAGCGTAGACGCAAAGCGTCTTGTTGAGAGGCATTGCTGCCACAATTGATGCAAACGGTTCTCGGCAGAGTTATTGCGCTGCGCCATTGTTTTTTTGATGTTTTGTGTATTGTAGAGCATGAACTACCTATACTCGCGTAAGGTGTGAGTATAGGCTTCGAGTCTCATTCGCTGTTGCTGTGTTGGGTATACTCATGACTGAGTATTCGGAACCAAATCTGATCTAATTATGGTTAGTAGACTGAATGAAACAAGAATCCCATCGCCCTTTTAGGCGTGGGAGTGTCAAAGCTTCGGCTCCGCTCAGCTTTGACCCTGAGCGGAGCCGAAGGGTCAATTGGTTAATGATATGAATGACAGTAACCCAAACTGATTGTACCGGGCTGAAGGTAAATTTCTGATCTTTTTACTGATTTCAGTTCGGATGTTTCCATACGAACCCGAAGCTCCCCAGTATTTGTCACGCCAATGATAGTACCTACAGTGTTGTTAACATAGACTTTCTCACCTATGTTCATTAGCAACTCTAGATAACGATATATTAGTATATCGACTCCTTCTTGGAACAAGCACTGTATACCGGATTCTATTCCAATTAAAACTTTAGAAATGAGCATTTCCAAACACGAGACGAATTTAGTCTGCTGATTTGCTTGCCACATTTCCAGATTGATTCCGGTTTCTGGTACAGGGTTTGCCCAATTCAACCCTACACCAATAACTGCTTGGGTGATGACTCCTTTGTGTATTTTGGTTTCTGTCAAAATACCGCCAAGCTTTCGGCTGACTAATATTAAATCATTAGGCCATTTAATATCAACAGGAACGCCGCAGTTTCGCAACTCTTGAGCAATTCCCCAAGCAGTAGCCAGGGTGAGTTGGTAGCTGTTGGTAGCATATAGTTTGGGGAGGCAAAAAGCAGTCCTATTTTCTGCCGCTATATTGCCGTTTGCAATAGCCACTGAAAGATATAATCCCCCAGCTGATGACATCCATTGACGACCCCATTGTCCTCTTCCTGCTGTCTGGTCAGTCGCAATGACGACACATCCTGATTCAGCCCCTTGGGCTAGCAAGTCCCAGAGGATTTGGTTCGTTGAAGAAACAGTTTCAAAAAGATGTAGCGAAAATTGTAAATAAGGACTTTTGCGTTCTACTTGTAGAGCAGTTTCCAACTTTTGTTGATCCAATGCCATAGCAGTTTACTAAATTTCCAAGTGCTAGGATAAATTGGCGGCTATTGATGTTTGTTTTTAGGTTTGGTTAAAGATGCACGCTTGGCACTGGCGCACATGGGAAGGGTTACCCTATCTAACCTGTAGTCTATTGGAACCCTGGCATCATGGCTTTTTTACTCAGCAGTTTTCACCTAGTTATCCGTCAGAACTTACAAAGGTGCTGCATCCAGAAGCATCAGCTTATCGCTTAAAACAGGTACATGGCAATACCGTCCTGACTCCAAAAGAAATTGTGGCTCTCTTAGCAGAAGGTGGTGACCAGGTCGATGGAGAAGGTGATGATGCCCTAGTCTCAGGAGATGGGTTAATATCCAATCAGCCTCTGCAAGCAGTATGGGTCGCGACAGCTGACTGCACGCCTGTACTGATTGCTGATGAGAAAACAGGACAAGTAGCAGCAGTGCATGCGGGTTGGCGTGGCACTGCGCTCAAGATAGTACCGCAAGCGATCGCCCGAATGCAAGCACAAGGTAGCAAACTTGAAGATTTGCGAATTGCCATGGGACCAGCGATCGCAGGTGAAGTTTATCAAGTCTCAGAGCAAGTTGCTGCTGAAGTTGGGGCAAGCATTATACCACAAAACGACGAAAAAGCAATTGTCGCTGCATTGTACAAGCTACCAAATTCTCCCTTACTACCAGATCCAAATCCAGAACGGGTACGGTTGGATGTGCGGCGGGTGAATACTTTACAGCTGGAACAGTTGGGGATTAGTTCCCAACAGATGGCGATCGCCCCTTATTGTACTTATCAAACCCCAGAGTATTTCTTTTCTTACCGCCGGGAAAAGCAGAAAAAAGTTCAGTGGTCGGGTATTGTTAGCAATACTCTCTAAGTATCTGGAACTCACGAATTGTTATCAGTGAGATGCCCATCTGGTATGTAACAGCGCATCAAAAATCTAGAGGACTGCGTACCCCTCGTCCACCACAGCCCACAATTTAAAAAAAGCTCTCTCTCAACTCAAAGTGACGTTAGATTGAAAATGGCTAGAAGGAAAAAAACTCAAATCTTGGACAAAGAGTTTGAAACGCAAAAAGAACTAAAAGAATATGTTCAAAAAATTTTATACGCATACGAGCTAAAGGAACTCTTGTCTCCTGAACACTTCCAATTTATCAGGTCGCTTCTCAATAATCATCCCGATTCCTACGAGAAAATTGGTGATGGCATAGAAAGCATCTGGATACAAGAAAATGTAGTCAATCGTGGAAAGTCGAGAGGTTTCTGGTTTCAACGTATAGATCGTTCAATCGATAACTTCAGTTACAAAGTATGTATTGAAAGTCCTCCATCAGTGACAAGTCATTTTATCATGGCATGTAGAGAGGCTGTAGATAGTTATGTCAATGCTTATCGAGAAAAAACTTTTCAGGGGGTAGAAATATTGCAATGTCCCACTACTGGTGACTCAATCACCTTAAAAGAATCATATGTCGCGCATTCACCTTTACACTTTAAAGAACTGGCAGAAGCATTCAGAAAAAACGAGGATTTAGTCTTATCGGAACAATTGTTCCAAGTTCATCGTGATGGTGATTTCGCTATGAGTTTTGCTGATGAAGCTCTTCGACAAAAGTGGATCAAATACCACTCTGAAAACGCTACCCTTGAGATTAGAAGCAAGAGCGTACTTGGAGTCAAAGTGTGAAACAGATGTGGCATAATTGCGCTGAGTTCACAACCATGTTATGTTTGGGGCGATCAATTTTGAATCAAAGCTACGTACCTCAGTTCACAGAGCGATATTGCTTAGGGTTATAATTTCAGGCAAGCGAATCCCAATTGGAAGAATGACTACAGTAGCTATTTTGCCAATCTCTAATCCAAACGGTGAAAAGTCTTATCGCGCTATTGCAGGTGATAAGCAATCGGTTGGCAAAACTGCGGGGCAAGCCCTAGATGCGTTGACAGCTCAGTTAGGTGAAACTGAGTTCAGTGCACTGCTTGTTATTCAAAGCTTTCGTCCCGATCCGTTCTTTAGTACAGAGCAACAAAAACGGTTATCGGAGTTGATGAGTGTATGGCGGACAGCACGAGATCAAGGACAAGCGTTGCCGCCAGAGCAACAAGCAGAGCTAGATACTCTCGTTGATACTGAACTGAGAGCTGCAACAGCCCGGACAGCCGCATTAATGCAGCAATTGAGTCAATGAACCGTTACATAAGACCTACCCAAAGTTATCCAATGCTAGACATTGTTCGCCATTGGTCTAGCTGAACTTTGGTGCTTACTTCCTGATTCAACCTGGTGATGTCGGCATCCTCCAGTCCACAGGCTCACTCCGTCTAACTGACGGTGATGGACGAAAGACCTATTTTGACCCAAATATGACTATATTGTCAATGCACACAGCTGTACAAAAACCGAACCAAAATCAAAAGTTACCCAAGATTGAGTAAGTAGGTAGGCGGGAAAAAACCAAACTATGTTAAGATAAGTAAATACGGAGA
>NZ_QMEB01000206.1 GCF_012912135.1 Brasilonema bromeliae SPC951
TGAGGCTAGGGGACTCTCTCTATTCTATGTCCTAACCTTCTTGGCAACTGCTATATATCTTGGCGAGCTTTATTGGAAGCAAAACAAGGTTCTTGGTCTTTAGGCAACAGAGGGATTGGTGATAGTAACTGTCGTCCCTTGTAAATAACACCTTTAAGCCAGCGTAAACCAATTTTGAGATAGCTCAAACCACGATTCCAATGAGGATCAACATGTTGACGTAGACCAGCGACTTGTACAGCCATGCCCTCCGTTGTGCTGTAAAGAAAAGCTAAGGCTGCAATTACAACTGGGAGATTCATGCCATCAAAACGTTCTTGGTGGAGTATGACTCCAGTTAGATATAGCAATGCTATTTGAGTTGTAAGATTGGGTGTTATGGTCGTCCTTTATCCTTTGTTTCTAGTCCTGTGTAGCGACAAATTACAAATGATAAAGGACAAAAAGGACGAAGCCGACGCAATTAGTAGGTAGGTCAAAGTCAACCCAACTATGTAAAGGTTTATTAACTGGGAAAAAAGCTTAATTTAAGTTAACCTCAAACTATTTATAAAACTAAACATAGTTAACTTTTCTAACGCCTACCAAGTTTCTGACAAATTCTAAAAAATTAGAAATTTTAGATATCTTGTTTCCTTTTTTAAACTGAAACCTTTAGTATGACTTCTAGAAAACGCTCTAATTCTAACAAGCATCAACAACCGAAAAAGACAACCTCTAGTGTAGCTAAGAAAACAGCGACACCTGAAGAGATATTTTATAGCGTTGCCCATGCAATTCCTGGACGAATTCGTTTTCGTATTCCTCGGCTAGTTAAAGATTCTGAGTATGCTAATAAACTCAAGCAGGTGATAGAATCTGACTCTAGGATTACGAGTGTCCGTGTTAACCCGACAGCTGCATCTATTGTCGTCAGTTATCAACTAGGCGTTATTTCAGATAAGCAAATGCGATCGCATCTGGTCAATCTTATTCAAACCGCCCCAAATATAGTTTTGCCACCACGAGTAACAACAAAATCTATTATGAGAGCTATCTTTGATGCTCTCATCAACCTAATTGACAGTACACGTAATATCAACCAAGCGCGTAACGCTATTGTGTATCGGCGGTTTAGGACAGACATTTGGGAACGGCTACTCTCTGGCGCGAAAACCATCATCAAGAGACTAAAATCTGCTACCATGTTTGTCTTGCCAAACAAGCGATGGCGATTGCCTTCTCCGGACGGAGACGCTACGGGAACAGCACTGCGTTCCGCGTAATCGCAAAGCATAACGAATCAAGGGTAAGCCGTGCGTAGCGCGGCTTCTCATAGAGTCGCTGGCGTTGTGTCGTTTCTGCCAACACAGTTATCATTGACATCGTTTCCGGTTAATGTTCCACCTGTCAAATTTAGATACAGTTTGACTTTAATCAGCTAAGTAGAAAAATGGGCACTCATTTCCATAACCTCCTCAATCAAAATCCTTTAGTTCGGGCAATACACACTGCTGTCAAAGGAAGAGCGAGATACAAGGTAAATGGGCTTTCTCGTTCGGAAAGTCTCAAAAGATACCTTGAATTGAGATTATCAAAAGAGGAAGGCATTGGACAAGTTCGTGCCAATCATGATACAGGAAATGTTCTTGTTCTTTTCCATTCAGATTTCAGTCCAAATGCTATAGCCTCGCTTCTTGAAAGAATTGTCTTGGATTACAGAAAACAAGGCACAAAATTACCTGTAAGGACAGCTTACATCAGCACAGCGCCAGAAGAAGCAAAAAATTTATCTATAAACACAAGAAAATTAAATCAGCTGACAGCCAGCGTTCAGAAACAAGAAAGCACCCAAACACACGTGAAAAAACAATTAGAGCAAGCGGGGAGTCAACTGATTCTAGTATCAGGAACTGCTGTTTCTACTCTTGTTCTATGCACAGGGCTGCTGCACAAATATGGTCTTGATGAACGTATTTTACTAGCAATTCAGAAGCTGCATACGCCACTTCTTGATCGCATTATGCTTGGTATTACTTCTTTTGGCGACCCAGTCTTTTTGGTGTTGATTTGTTTAGCATTGCAAACGGGACTGCTTTATCATAACCGTCGCACTCAAGCAATTACCTTGAGCATAGCTGCAATTGGTGCTGTAAGCTTAAATTGTTTCCTAAAACTGCTGTTTGGTAGAGCACGTCCAGACCTATGGAACTGGATTATTGATGTGGGTCAACACAGCTTTCCTAGTGGTCATGCAATGGTGTCAATAGTGATTTATGGCTTTCTAGGCTATATTTTGGCAAAGGAATTTCCTCAATGGCGAGGACGAATTTTTGCCTTGACTGTTGTCTTAATTGTTGCAATAGGTTTTAGTCGGCTTTATCTCGGTGTACACTGGCCTACTGATGTGGTAGCTGGCTATGCTGTAGGTTTAGTATGGTTAATTGCCTGTATTAAGAGGATGGAACTGAGGGAAAAATATTACTCATCAGCTAAATATTTATACACAATTTTAGGACTGACACATTCACACAAACCTGACAAAGTACAGACTATATACGCATAGTAGTGATTTCTTCGCTGATAGCGCAATTATGCGAGGTAATTTCCACTTGACGAGTGTTTTCATCCCCATAAGTCAAGCGTACACTAAGATAACTATCTGGTTTATAAGGCAAACGTTCCGCCCACTCAATCGCGACAATTCCTAATGTCACCTCAACGCCTTCCCAGTAAGTTTCTAAGTTTAAGGCGGCGACTTCATTTGATTCCAGACGATATAAATCCAGATGGTAAAGGGGAAGGCGTCCTTGTGTGTACTCATTAATCAGAGTGAAAGTTGGGCTAACAATTGGATCAGTGATGCCCAAACCTTCCGCCATCCCTTGTACTAAAGTCGTTTTGCCAGCACCTAAATCACCTTCTAGTAAAATGACATTACCAGCATTTAGTGATTGACCAAGAGTTATTCCAAGCTTTCGCGTCGCGGTTGTATCTGCCAGAAAAATTCTCATTATCACTCACCCCCCTTCACTTCATTCAAAATTATGAATATGCCCTACACGCAATTCGCAGCTTCTCCCTGGGAGGTACGAAATTCAAAATTATTTTTTGTTCGCGCAGCCTGTCCGTAGGACATACTTTGAATGAGTGAATTTTGAATTGGTTTGTCTTGTTATTTTCTGCTATATAAATCCTAGACAAGTCTAGACATTTACTTCTTACTTCACAGGGAGCATGGGAGCGGTTATCCCTCAGTAAGCTTATTCGCAGAGCGAACGCTCTTGCAACACGCTTTAGCCAAACGCGATAGATTGATTGCTGCGTTCAAATCCCTGTCCATCGAATGTCCACAACTTTTGCAGTTGTAAGTTCTTTCTTTTAGCGGCATATCTTGAATATGTCCACAATTGGAGCAGGTTTTACTTGATGGAAACCAACGATCAGCAATGATTATTTCACAACCAAACTTTTTAGCCTTATATTCCAACTGCCGTTTCAACTCATGAAATCCGCAATCAGCAATCACTTGTGCCAATTTGTGGTTAGATAGCATCCCAGAAACGTTCAAATCTTCTACTACTATTTTTGCGTGGTTCTTGCATAAGAAAGTAGTGATTTGGTGAAGAGTATCTTTCCTGAGATTGGCTACCCTAGCATGATGCCTTGCAAGCTGGATCTTGGCTTTGTTTCTATTACTAGAACCTTTCGTCTTTATTGCAAACTTTCGTGATAGTCTGCGAAGCTTTTCTAGATGGGTTTTGTAGTGTTTTGGGTTAGGAAACACTACACCAGTAGACAGTGTAGCCAATTCTTTGACACCTAAATCAAGTCCCACAACATCGTACTGCGAAGTCGTCGGTTCATGTTCCTGTTCATAAGCGAAAGCAATAAACCAACTGTCAGCAGTTCGCGATATTGTGATTGATTTACATGTGGTATGTGGCAATCCTTCATAGGTTTTAACCCAACCGATAGTGGGAAGTTTTATTGACTTACCACCCACTGGTATTGGTTGACCGCCAGCATCAATAGTAAAAGAATCGTGACGACCCTTCTTTTTGAAATTAGGATAGCCACCAATGCCCGTAAAAAATCTGGAGAAAGCGTCACCTAAATTATCGAAAGCGTATTGGGTGATTTTTTGACAAATGCCTTTTTCTTTAATCCATTCAAACTCAGGTTTTACGTGGTTGTTAAAGAACTTTTTCAAAATATACTTGTTAGGCTTTAATCCATCTTTAAACAAGCTATTCCAAGTAGCAAGCCCCCAGTTGTAAGTAAATCTAGCTATTCCAGCATGTTTACTCATTATTATTTCTTGAGTTTTACTTAGTTTTAATTTTGTCTTGATGGATAAAAGCATTGTTCGACCTCTAATGCAGTGTTAGTGTTAGTATATCAACAACTACAGCATATTGCCATGACTTTCCGGAAAAACAATAAGTTAGGCTTTACCAGTGATCGCCCGTTCGATAAAGACCCTGTATGTTTTAAGGTGTTGCCAGGAGTTAAGGAAAAGCTAAAAGCTGTTCCTGACTGGCAAGAACGGCTTAGAGGGTTTGTCGATGAACTAATTAAAGGTGTAGAAAATTGTCAATAGAGGTATAGGCTTGTCTACGTTATTGGCGGCTTAGGACAAACTCAACCTCTTCACTTTTTATAATGCCCTCCACTATACCAGCGCCACAACACTCGTGCTAGTCGTTGGGAATTGTGACGCACACAACCTGTTTCATCTTCATGCATCACGTTAGCTATCACAATTCGTCGTCCCAACTGGGCTATGGCTTCTCGATCTAGGAAAACAGGATGGGACTGTTGTTGGGCATAGCGGATTAGTGCGCGTTCACTAGGAGATTTTTTGTGTACCAGTACAGCGTTGAATAGTGGTCTACCGCAAGCAGCATCAATCGCCCTGATATGGTCAGCAACAGTGTATCCCTGAGTTTCCCCAGGCTGTGTCATGATGTTACATATGTAGATACGGGGTGCGTCCGAGGCGGCGATCGCATCAGCAATTTCTGGTACCAACAAATTGGGAATAACGCTGGTGTAAAGACTACCAGGACCCATAATAATGTAATTAGCTTCTTTGATTGCTTTGATAGCCGCTGGCAAACCAGGGGGATTTGCTGGAATGCAGCCAATCTTGACAATAGTACCACCTGCTTCGGTTATTTTAGATTCCCCTTCTATACGGCGACCATCGGCTAACTCAGCCCAGAGGCGCACATCGCTGAGGGTTGCTGGCAAAACTTGTCCCCGAATGGCTAAAACTTTAGAACTGGCGGCGACACCTCTTTCTAAATCGCCAGTAATGTCACTCATCGCTGTCAAGAACAAATTGCCAAAACTGTGACCAGTCAAACCATCCCCAGCTTTAAAGCGGTACTGAAACAGTTCTGTCAATAATTTTTCTTCGTCAGCTAGTGCTGCTAAACAATTACGAATATCTCCTGGTGGTAACACGCCAAATTCCTGGCGTAACCGCCCTGAAGAACCGCCGTCATCGGCGACAGTAACAATGGCGGTAATATTGGCGCTGTAAGCTTTCAAACCTCTAAGTAATGTAGAAAGTCCGGTACCACCACCAATGACTACAATTTTCGGTCCCCGGTACAATCGGCGATGTGCCAGCAAGACATCAATAAGTTCCTCATCGCCTTCTGATCTGAGTACCTGAGTAATTGAACTTACTGTCCGAGTTTGTCCCCACAGAAGCAGCAACAAGCCGCCCAGTATCACCAAAGGACCGCTGATGTAGTACGGTACAATATCGGTGATCACTCCCAGAATGCGCCTCAAAAACTTAATTGCCCAAAAAATTGGCGTTAGCCTAATCCAGATAGCAAATCCCAGACTTGCTAAAATCATACCTCCAACACTAATGAGCAACCATCGTTTCACTGATAGCCCAGGGGACAACCACTTGAACCATTGGTTCACTCGATGGGAAGTGCGACTGCGTGACTGCTTTTGCAGGGCTTTGAGGGCAAGTCTTAGAAAACCAATTGACATACCTGATCCACAGCAGTACTACTAACAATGATTAACAGAAAATGTACACCACCTGGTTGAAATCCAAGTGTGGAATTGTTACACTTTTCAATCCGATTGGACTAAAAATGCATAGTCTAAATTGCCAGTATACCGAGTCAATACGCTTTGTGATCAAAAAACAACAAATCAATGGAACAGCGAATTTTAGGAATAGATCCGGGACTAGCAATTTTAGGATTTGGGGCGGTTATATGCCAAAAAAATCAAGACAGGGTGCAACATGATTCAGTCAACCTAATAGACTTTGGTGTTATCAATACGCCAGCTCATACGGAGATCGGACAACGGCTATGTACGTTGTACGAGGATTTGCACACCCTGATCAAAGAATTTCAACCTGAACTGGTAGCAATAGAGAAGTTCTTCTTCTATCGTATGGCAAATACTATCCCCATTGCTCAAGCGCGGGGAGTCATCATGTTGGTGTTGGCACAGCATGAATTACCAACAGTGGAATTTACTCCTGCCCAAATCAAACAGGCGTTAACGGGATATGGTAACGCTGAGAAACAGGAAGTTCAGCAAGCTGTGGCGCGGGAGTTGAATTTAGACTACATTCCCCATCCAGATGATGCAGCAGATGCATTGGCTGTCGCCCTGACGGCGTGGTTTCAGATTTAGTTGTCCCTTAATAAAAAATGAGGCAAGTCTATTTAAGAACAGCAGACTCAAAGAGAAAATGTTTCATTTTGTCTTTTATCTTTGCTTCTGCAACGCCCAGATCTTGAAGTCAAGAAACTGAGGCTTTAAAACAATGCCTGGTTAGTGCTTGTGCAGTAGATTTGATGAAGCAGTTGTATGAAGGTTAATTTTTTAACCAGATTCCCCGGCAAAATAACCGTGATTCACATTATTTCGCCAATATTTTCGACGATTATTAAGATTTTTCAAATTGCTGACCTTGAGAAGAAGACTCAAACTTATACCCGACGCCACGTACAGTTTGAATTAACGCTGGTTGGCTGGCATCAATCTCAATCTTCTTGCGAATTTGACCGATATGGACATCTACGACCCTTTGGTCGCCGACGTACTCGTAGTCCCAAACCTCCTGAATCAGTTCAGCACGCCGCCAAACTCGACCAGGATGGCTAGCTAAAAAATGCAACAGGTCAAATTCCAAAGCAGTTAAAGGTACTGGTTGGCTATTAAGTGTGACCTCCCGCCGTACGGGGTCAATCATTAGCTTTTCAAAGACTAGCCTCTTCTGTTCTGCCGTAGTAACAACACGCTGACGCCTTAAAATTGCTGCTACTCTCACTTCTAGTTCCCCTAGACCAAAGGGCTTGGTGAGATAATCATCCGCACCTTTAGAAAAGCCGCGAATCTTGTCGGCTTCGTCTGCACGACTTGTTAGCATCAATACAAAAACTCCATTACGGCTTTGCATCTCTTGGCAGAGGTTAAATCCGATGACGTCTGGTAAATTTACATCTAGAATTACCAAGTCTGGATTAAATTGCTCAAACAGCGCCAGGGCAGTTTTACCATCTTCGGCAGATTCTACCTGATAGCTTTGCTTAATCAAAAAGCGTTGGATTAAGTTCCGAACCGCAGGGTCGTCATCAACAACAAGAATCTTGGCAGGAGCCATGACCATCACTTTACACAAAAATTTATAGGATTAACAAGCGAATTCCGTCAAAAAATGGTTTTCGCATTGGAGACAATATGTATCTACAAGGCTAAGGTATGATTTCCCTGATTATTCAAATACTAGTTTAATCAGGATTATCAACAATTAGGGCGTAAATATTTTGGCAATGCTACCCTTTGCTCCAGTATTCGGCTTTTTTGTTCATTTTGGATCCACAAGGCAAGTCCTCTAACCTTAGCCACGACAACTGGTTCAACTTGGACACAAGTTTATCCCAGGTGTGGAATAATTTAAAACCCTTTAATTTTAAATCGAGATGCGACTTCATGGCACGAGGAAGCAAAAGACAATTATTTACAACTCACCTCGAAGTGCCGTAAATTGTTGAATCTGAAACACAAGAGATTTTTTCATCGTAAAATTGCCTTCTAGGTATTTTTTGCTTAAATTCTAGAGTAAAGCCCTAGTTAATGAACGACATGAGGGGATACACGGAGCTATGGCTATATGTTAAAGTGACTATAGTTAAAATTAGTAAACTAGTGTCGCTGACCTGTGCTAATATCCGGGTAAAGGATACGAATTGACCAAAACATTGGTTTAGACCAAGATAAAAATATAGTATTTTTTGTTTAGCAAGACATTGCCGCTGACTGAGGCTAAAGTAATAAACTCCCATGAGCGACGAACAGAATCCCTACGAAAAACTTGGGCTATCAGAAAATGCTAGCTTTGATGAAATTCAAGATGTTCGCAATCGTCTATTGGAGCAACACAGTGGCGATGGTAAACGTCTGGAAGCTATAGAAGCTGCGTATGATGCGATTTTGATGGAGCGCTTAAAGATGCGCCAGGAAGGCAAAATTAAAGTGCCTGAACGCATCCGATTTCCAGAGCGTCTAATGCCATCGCTTGCAAAAGAAAGTCAAACTCCTCGCCAGCAGTCACCAGCTTGGCTGCAACGAATCCTAGATAAGCCAACATTAACAGAGACTTTGCTGCCTGGAGCTTGGTATGTAGGATTGAGTGCCATTAGCGTTTTTTACCAACCCGGAAGCGACCAAGTATTGCAATTGACATTAGTAGTTGGGGTGTGTGTCAGTATTTACTTTCTCAATCGTAAGGAAAAAAAGTTTGGTAGAGCGGCTTTATTAACGCTAATTGGTCTGACTACAGGCTTAATTGCAGGAGGGCTAGTCGCCAAATGGCTTATCCCTCAAGTACAAATGATAAATGTGACTCGAAACCAGTTTTCTAGTGTGGTCACATTCGTATTACTATGGCTTATCAGTAGCTTTTTAAAGTAGATGGGTTTTTGGATAGTAGGTAATAAAGAATAGCTGCCTTCATCCAATTCCAACTCAGCTTTTCTGTTGTAGGGTTCTTTCTAGAACTAGATCTACAGCAGAACTTAAATCCCTAGCGATTAAGTTTGGCTGGTATTGTTCTAGTTGAGCGCGATCGCGGATGCCACACTCCACAGCTATAACCTTAATGTTGTGTTTTGTGGCAGAAATGATGTCAGCTTCTGTATCCCCCACCATCCAGGTATCCGTGGCAGGGGGGAGTTCTTGTATTGCCCGCGCCATCAACAAAGGTTTATCATCAGTGTCACGGGTTTTGACATAGTCGTTACTCAGGCAGTAACAACGATTTTCTGGGAAAAATGTCCCTAAATCGTGTTTCTTAAAAGCATAATCTAATTCCCGAATTCGACGCATAGTCATAACGACTAGATCAACACCAGCCTGTTGAACTTTTAACAGTGCTTCTACAGCACCAGGAGCTAGGGTGTCATACTCAAAGTAAGATTCGGTATGCACAGTTTGTCGGCGCAATTGAGAAAACTCTTGTGCCTGCGCTTCATCTAGACCAGAAATAATACCAATTTTTTTTTCGGGAACGCGCGATCGCTTCAACTGCCAAAATTCTGCTTTTGCAAGTTGTTGTACCTGTTGGTTTGGGCATTGAATCTTCTCCAAGCAGAATTGGTAAACACGATAGTAGCGCTCAGAAACATCAATGATGGGACCATCAAAATCTGTAATAAGTCTTAACATCTTTAATTAAAATGTAATTTTTACTTACAGAATATCCCAAATCATGGTGTTTTGTGCGTTTGAAAAATTGATCAATCAATTTTAGATTTCTAATATGTCATCCAACCGAGAAAAATAAGCCAGCCTGCACTAATTGAGCGCCAGAGGCGCGTGAAGCAGCTTATGCCTACGGCACGTTGCGCGTATCTCCTCAGGAGACGCTATGCCTACGGCACGGCTGCGCCTATCGCTAACGCGCCCCAGGCGTGCGCTTCGCGCATACACCCAAGCCGCGTGCCCTGTGGACAGTTGGCTCATTTTTTTGAACGTTTCAGCCCAGACTCCCACGTTTGATTTGCTCATTTTCAATTGCTGCAAATAAAGTGCGAAAGTTACCTTCACCAAAACCTTGAGCTTGGTACCGACGCTCAATAAACTCAAAGAAAAAGGTCGGCTGTCCAAAGATAGGCTGGGTGAAAATTTGCAATAGTAAAGGCGTTCGGTTGTTCTTCGAGCCAAAAAAAGTCTCTTGTTTCCAATCCACCAAAATTTCCTGTCCTGCAATAGTATCCAGTTCGTCTATAGATAGGGGAAGCCCTTTTCGCTGCCGAACTTGTGAGTAGTAATCTTGAGGAACTGGGAGTAACGATAGACCACTCGCGCGGAACTGGGCTATTGCATGAACAATATTGCGTGTTCGTAAAGCAATATGTTGAATTCCTGATCCTTGGTTCACGTTCAAAAATTCTTGAATTTGAGAATTGGCTGAACCTGGCTCATTAATTGGCAATTGTACATCACCGCTACGCGAAACCATGACTTGGCTATGCAAGGCAGAGCGAGATGTTTTAATGTTAAACGTCTGCTGTCCCTGAAAATTAAGGATATTTTCGTACCAAGCCACTGCATGCTCTAAATCACCTGCGTTTACATTTAGCACGATATGGTCTATGCCAGCAAACCAAGAAGATGAAGAAGGAAAGAGGGAAGGATATTTTTCCACACTCCCAGACTCTGTGATTCTCTGACTCTCTCGTGTTTCCTCATTTCCCCCCCCTGTTGTTTCTATCAAAGTATGTGTCAGGGAACCCCAAGCAGCTATTTTGCTCCACTTAATGCATTCCTGACCATATTGATTTTGCTGGATGGGTTGCAGGATTTTGGCCCCGTGGACTTGCGCAAGGGAAATAATCTCTTCTAAATTTTCAACACAAAAAGCAACATCTGCCACACCAGGCGGGTGGTAGCGCAAAAACTCGGCTACTGGACTGGTGGGTAATAGCGGGGAAGACAACAAAAAGCAGATGGGACCACTTTTGACCACTTGCGTGCAGGTGTGAAAGGTGTCATCCTCTCTAGCCTTCCAAGGAATGTTGTCTGCCTTTTCTAGAAAAGTTGGAAGAACAGCAGAATCAGCGACTACTTGAAAACCTAAATGGCGTACAAACCAATCGCGCCATATTTTGGCATCTTCCACATAGAAGTGAACGTGATCAATTTTCATGCTCTTTGAAAATCCAGCACAACTGTTTATCTGTTTGTAAATTTTGCCTCTTTTACTGGATTTTCAGGTCATTCCTAAGCAAGAATCTGGATTGTTCAACACAAGTAAGGAATGAGGATTCACTGATTTTATAGATAAAACACTTGTGGAGGACATTTGAGAAATTCGTGGCAATACTCACCCAAGAGAAAACCGCTGTATAAAAATGATGTGTTTCAAACCGAGTTGCGTATCTCCATTTGAAACCTTGATAACTGTTTACCCTAGTGGGAACGGCCACGCCTGACCCAAGAGCGCCAGTCGCCAGGGCGTGGGAGACCCCTATGCCTACGGCACGGCTGGGGCTTTCACGGGTATGCCTGGGGTACGCCTGACCCAAGAGCGCCCTTACGGGTTCGGCACTTCCTTCAAGTCGGGGAACCCGCCCAACGGAGTGCCTCACCAGTTGCCTGCCTTCGGGTTACCCTCCCGCACTTGGGGTTGTCGTTACCGTCATTCGCGCGCTTACTCACTGTTCACTGTTCACTGATTTAACAGCGTTTTGTTCAACTTGATGTTGTGGAGATTTTTCCTGTATATTTTGTAAATTTTCTTTTAACTGGGTTTGTAGCCAGTGTTCAAATAGTTCGTTAAGCAGTCGCTGTCGCATTTCTTCATCTAACTGAGATGGCAGTAGCTTTTCCAGACGTACAACCACAATCCAATCTCCTAAAGAAGTTGGTGGTAAAAGCTGACCAGGCTGAACTGATGCCAGCATATTTGCCAAAACTGGATGGGGAACTCCCAATTCCACTGGACCTATTAAGCCACCTGTTTGAGCCTCAGGACCTTGAGAATACTCGCGAGCCAGTTCGCTAAAAGACTGCTCTCCTTCCTGAATTCGGAAGTAAAGCTCTTGAGCAATACAAATATCTTTGACTCGAATCAGAGAATAGACAACCCTATCTAACTTTGCCTTGCGCTGAAGAAAGTAGGACTGTAACTTATCTCCCCAAGTGCTTCGCTTGAAGTTTTCCAGTTTGATGTTACGTGTGGCTAGATAGTCAAGTTGTTCACGGTTTAGACCACGAACTTGTAACCATGCTTGCAGGTCATCTTCAGAATTCAACTGATGCTGTTGGTAGAATTGCTTATACGCCTGAGTATTTTCTTCTGGTGTTAGAGTATCGTTGGCGATCGCGCTGTCGATAATAATTTCTCGCATCAACTGCGGCAGTATTCCGTACTGCTTCAGTAGGGGAATGAGTTCGTTGTTGTTAATGGCGCGATCGCCGACTTGTAAAACTGGAATCATAACCTCCTACATGTTATAGTTCTTACATTATGGTCAATAGAGTCAATTAACTCTTCAGATTTTATC
>NZ_QMEB01000207.1 GCF_012912135.1 Brasilonema bromeliae SPC951
CATGTGGCGTCCCTGGGCTAAAGCCACAGGGTTTTCATCTCACCCACTATAAATTGCCTTGAAAAGTAGGTCAGAGTCAAGAGTGAAGGTAACAAGTCAACAGTCAACAGTCAACAGTCAACAGTCAAGCACTTTTTGATTAATGACTAATGACTAATGACTAATGACTAATGACTAATGACTATTTGCTAAACAGTTGTTTTTGCCTTTGACCAGACGCCATTTTCATCTTCATCATATTGTTGATGAATCATCTCCCAAGCTGCATGTTCAGCTTTTGCTTCATCATTTGTCTCTTTTATGACAGTGTTATAACGTTCTATGAATTTACCCTGAGCTTCACCAGAAAGATGAGAGCGAATCTCTGGAGATAAATCCTCTGGACTGTTGCAGCCACCAGCACAAGCCCGAGGTAGTGCTTTCTCAATTGTCTGGACTTCTTCGCCACCAGCAGTTTGTATCAGCAATTGGTATTCTCCAGAGCGATCGCCAGGCACTTCTGCCATCACTAAGAACTCACCAGCCTCTAAGCGAGTTTGGTAAACTGCTGCTTTGTCTTCTGGCATACCCAATGTGGTCAAAACAGAGACCAAACCTGCACCTGCACTTCCGGCGATCGCACCACTTGCAGCTCCGAGCAATACAGCACCAATCGGACCTGCTGCGACAATCGGACCGACAAAGGGAATAAATAGTACGCCTACACCTGTGAGTAAGCTGAGGAAGGAACCAAACAAGGAACCAAAGACTGCCCCGCTTCTCAAGCCTCCCAGAATGACATCTCTTTTAGTAATAAAACCTGCAATTCGGGTTTCTGACTGAAAGTTTCTGCCCATAACCGAAATATGGTCTCTGGACACACCCCGGTCTAGTAAACGCCGAATAACATCATCAACTTGCTTCTGTTCTTTAAAAACCGCTGAGATAGTACGCTCTGCCTTATATGCTTCTGCCACTTGAACACTCCTTTTTGCTTTTCCAGTTGGCAGACTGAGGGGGTAGATGCACTCCTATTTACTCATACCTCAATCTGCCATTTTAAACTCACACCTTTAGCTGTTAACTGTTCACTGATTTGGGCGAATGCCAACACAGATTACACGCCTACAGGAGTTTTTGTTTGTCCTAGGGTCTGTGAGCCATCTGGCTGTAACTCTTGTCCTTCAATAAATGAGCGTAGCATCCAAGCCATCTGTTCATGTCCTTCCATCAATCCAGTTAGGAAGTCAGCAGTTCCCTCGTCATGGAAATTCTCACTGGACTGGTCTATGTGGTCCCGCAAGTTGCGAATAATCTGCTCATGGTCTTCCACCAGTCGAGTGACCATACCAGTTGCTGTGGGAACGGTACCTGCTTCTTCCTTGAGAGTAGCAATCTTGAGAAATCCTTCCAAAGTACCAACTGGATAACCACCCAAAGCACGAACCCGCTCAGCTACAGAATCGATAGTTTCAGTCAGTGTTTGGTAGTGCTCTTCCCAAAGTTGGTGCAGAGAGCGGAATTGAGGTCCGACCACATCCCAGTGGAACTTTTTCGTTTTTACTAACAGTACATAGGCATCTGCCAAATCTTGATTCAACAGATTAATCACACCTTGACGCTGTTCGTCGGTCAAACCAATGTTTAACTTGCGCATGACTTTAAATCCCTTAGCTCACTACTTTATTAACCTTCACAAATTCAACCCCTACCATCATCAACCTAAGGAAAGATTGTTTTTTATAACTAAATATAAATAGACATCTCAATATACAAATCGAGATGTCTACCCAATGGTGAAATCAAAAATTAACTGCTCAAAACCCGAGAACATTGAGCAACAATTTATTTGTTACACCCAATTTTAAAAACCACACCTTGGTTTCATGAAAAGGCATGGAAAGTAAGAAACTTTGCTTACTTTTTACCTGTAATTTTTTCCAAAAAGTTCTCAACTTGTTCTTCCGCCGAAGTTGCTTGTTGAGAATTCTCAGGACGATTCATTTTATTAATATCAGCCGCTCCCTGAACCTCGTTCAGCCCCTCGTTTGCTCTTTCTGTTGTCTCTTTCAATCCAAGAGGTGGTTTTGCAGTGACTTCGTCAGTTTTTTTCTGAGTTTCGAGTAGCTGCGCTTCACCTTTTTCAGGATTGCTCCTTTGGGTACCGATTGCAGCAGCGGGAAAAGCATAAGAGAAAATCAGTAAGGCACAAGTGAATACAACAATGAGAAATCGCACTGGACGCAACATAGATAAACCAAGACCAATATTCTTCATTGAAACTCCTCCAAAGTAATGGTGATCCAAAAGACACAGATAGTTTTAAACGTTGGCAGGCTAGGATTCTAGACACTGCCTATCACAAAGTTTGGATAGACTATAGTTTACCTGATTTGGTATCCATCGAGATACTTTTGAGCAGTGGTTGCAAAGCAATCTTAATTTTCAAACAGAAGCCTCTACTTCAATTTAGCCCAACAAGAGTGTTAAAATTTAGCTGTACTTCTATCTTTCAAAGCTTGATTGCGGCTTCAATTTCAATTTTATCAAGATTCAACCTAATCTTTTTTCTACTTTGAATACACAGAAAGAGGAATCGTCCTGTGGGCTGAAATCTTTTTTCTGTACTTAACTATATATAATCAATCTACAGATAGATAAAATTTGTACAATTTTGGCAGGTTAAGCAATAATGGTTTGGTGCATTAACTGTGAATTATTTTTAATATACTAATCATTCTTAACATAATATATAGCAGTCCTATTTGAGTTGTAAAACTGCTCGTTATGACCGTCCTTAGTACTGGATTGCACAAGTTCGTAGTGAATGACAGCTTCTTTCATTAAGTTTCACATGGCGTTTTTGGGGCACGGCATGCTGTGCCCATTAATTCAGATTCACCTTGAAAGTACCAACACTGGCTTGCAATTGCTGGGAAATCTCCACAGTTTCGTGTAAAGATTGGGAAACCCGAATAGAAGAATCGCTCGTGCGCTGTGAGCTAGCAGCAATATCTTTCATCAATTGGCTGACTGTTTGCGAAGTTTGCGCCTGTGATGCTGTGGCGAGCGAAATCGACTGCACGAGCATGTCTATCTGATGTGAAATCTCCAAAATCTGAGCCAGATTTTGCTTGGCATCTTCGACAATACGTGTACCTTCGACAACAGTCGTGGTTCCCATCTCCATCGCTTGCACAACTGAGGTTGTTTCGCGTTGGATGTTCTCGACTATTTGTTCAATTTCTGTGGTGGCGGCGGCGCTGCGGGCGGCTAATTCCCCAACTTCTTCTGCCACAACCGCAAAACCTTGACCTTCCTCACCTGCACGTGCTGCTTCGATTCCAGCGTTGATGGCGAGCAAGTTGGTTTGCATGGAAATCTGATTAATTAATGCCACCACACGCGAGATTTGTTGCGTTGATTCTCCCAGGCGCTTGACTTTCTTGGCGGTTTCGCCAACTGTTTCACGCAAATACAAAATGTTTTGCACTGTCATATCCATTGCTATGCCACTTTTTTTGGCAGTTTGGGCGGCGCTATTGGCTATTGTTGCTGCTTGATCGGCGCTATATGCCACTTGTTGAATCGATTGGCTCATGTGATCAACTGCATCGAGTGTGCGGTTGATTTCTTCTGCTTGAATCAGTGCTTCTTCTGCCAATTCACCGATTGCTCCAGAGTTTGTCCAGATCGCCTGATTCACCTGAGTAGCGGTTTGTTGAACTTGAGTGACAATTAAGCGCAAACTTTCAACGATAGAGTTAAAAAAGTCAGCAACTGTGCCAATTTCTCCCGCTGTCACTTCAGCACGCACCGTCAAGTCACCACTGGCTGCACCTTCTACTTCACTAAGGAGTTCCAAAAGTTGCATTTGCAGGGTTTCTTTTTGTTGGCGTTCGTCTTCTGATACTCTTTCTGCTACTCGCCGTGCTTTTTCCACCTCTTCAAGAAGTTGTGCTTGCTCTAGAGCATAGCCAACTTGAGTGGCGAGTTGTCTAAACAAATCTATCTCAGTTTGTTGCCAATTGCGGGGACTGTCGCAATGATGAGCAATCATCAAGCCTACCAATTGCCCTGCAATAATAATTGGTGCTACCAAATTTGCCTTGACTGCAAATTTCTCCAACATTTTGATGTAACAAGCTGCATTGCTCAGACTAGAATCTTGATAGATGTTGGATATTGCCCGCACTCGACCATCTTTATAACTGTCTACATGACGTTCTCGAAAACAGGGATCGTCGATGTGCACGCCTAACATTCTTGGTAAACCAGCCGTGACTGATTCAGCGACGACATTTCCATCCAAGGTTTCTAAGTTGAATTTATAGATGACAACCCTGTCTGTCTTGATTGCTTGACGAACTTCTCTGACAGCTGTTTTGTAAATGTCCTCAACTTTCAGGCTTCTACGAGTACGCAAGGTAATCTCTGTAAGTAACTTTGCCCTTTCAGTGTCGAGTTCTTGGTCTTTCATTAGCGCTTGGAGTTGCGACGCCATTTGGTTGATGTTATGACTCAAAATCCCAAGCTCGTCTTCTGATTCCACCTCCAAACGGGTATCGAGTTCTCCTAATCCAAGTTTTGCCACGGCTGCGGTTGCTTTCGCAATTGGTTCTGTGGTTCGTTTCGCTAACCACACGGCAATCAATGCGACAATTAATGCTGTCAATCCTGTCCCGATTGCAACTGTTAGTAATAATTGTCTTTGAGGCTCAAATGCAGTTGCTGTATCTGTCGCTAGAATAAATCGCCACTTCAAATTGGGCAATCCATCTCGCGTTCTGGATGAGTAGCTGACAAGTTGCTGTTGGTTATCAGTTTGATTAACAGTGATAAAAGTATCGTCTTTTTTTTGTGCTTGCCGTTGTGCTAAACTAGGAAAAATTGCTATGGCACTTCTACTTAGATCTTTCTTATCCGTTGCCAAGAAGAATTTTTCCGAACCATCAGTCAGATAGTATTTACGTCCTGATTCTACAGAATTTTTGATGACATTATCTAGAGCTTTCACGGCTATTCTAGCTCTGACTATTGCGATCGTTTCTCCTGTGGTACGTTTTACAGGTGCTGCGATAATAACACCCAAATTTCTTGTATTTTTTGTGACTTCTGGTTGACTGATGTAAAAACGGTCGTTCTGCCGTACTGCTTTAAAGTCCTGACTATTGCTTTGATTGGTAATTGAATCTCCCTGAGATTGTGCAATCACATCACCATTTAAATTAAATACAGCAATGCTGTCATAGACTTTGTAAGTATCTACAAACTTATCCAGCAATTCTTGTTTTTCTTTTTGAGAAAAAGTGTTGCTAAATTTAGAATCTGTAAATATTGGTAGACTAGATATAAGTTGAATATTGTTATACCGATCTATCATGAAACGGTTGACTTTGTCTGCCAGACCCTTGGCTTCTGCTTGTTGAATTTGAGAAATTTTATTGCTTAAGGAATTACTGGCAACTAAGTAGGCAAGCGCTCCAATTGCTAAGACTGGAAGCGTTCCGATAGCGATCGCCACTAATGTCGCTTTGGTACCTAAACTTAACCGCTTCAAAGTTAAAGATGCACGATTTTGTGTATACTTACGACGTATTTCAGTATTTGCCTCGTTAGGTCGTTTTATCCCATTACTCTCCATAGTGAAATCTTCCGAGTCAGAAACAGATGTTTCATTTTGACTATCAATATTCTTAGCTGCATCAGTTTTATTAAACATAAAGATATTCTCCTGAGGTGGTGAATGAACATAGGAAAAATCAGTGTTTTCTTTGGAGTACACCCTAATCACTGCGGAGAATAGAAGACTGTACAATTGCTTGTGCATCTAAAACAAGCAATATTTCTTTTTGTTGAACAACGCAACCACGTAGATAGGGGGTTAAACTGGATGCAACTTGTCCCATGGGAGAGCGAATTTCATCAGGCAAAAATTTAGTTGTACCTTGTATCTCTTGTACAACTAAACCTAAAAGCACTGAATCTACCCGGATAATTATCACATTATACTGCCGTTGCCTATTATCTAGATATTCAAGATTGAACATCCTTGGCAAATCGATCACCCAAACTATGCGACTGCGCCAGTTTATCAATCCTATGATACAGGCAGGCATATTTGGCATCGATGAGATGGTTTCAGGTGGCACAACAACCGCTTCTTGCGTGTGCCTCATGGGTAGGGTGGCAGATGTATGTCTATTTAGCCGAAACTTAAGATAGCCATCCCCCAAGTTATTTTGATTTTGTTTTAAAGATACTAGTTTGGAACTATTCATTTGATTCAAATGACTACTGATTTAATAGCTCGTAGGAGCTGCTCCCGAGTGTAAGGCTTTGTGACATAAGCATCAGCGCCTTGTCTCATTGCCCACAATCGGTCAATCTCCTGATTTTTAGAACTGCAAATAACAATCGGCACTTTTTGAGTCACCGGATTTCTCTTAAGAGAACGACACAACTCAAAACCGCTCATTCCTGGCATAACCACATCGGTGACGATAACGTCTGGGTTTTGTAATTGCGCTTTTTCTAAAGCTTCCTTTGCACCCGTGGCTTGTATAACGTTATAACCACTTTCTACGAGATAATGGCTCATCAGTTCTAATTCACTGAGAGAATCTTCGACAATCAAAATTGTACCAAGCAAAGTAATACTCACTTCTACATCTCCTATCTCACTACATCGACTTTCAAAAAACGTTGTGACTGTTCTTTTGTGTTGACCTCAATTATCAATATGTTTAAACACCATTTTCAACAAATCTGATTGAGAAAAAGGTTTAGTCAAATAGCCTGACGCTCTGACCATTTTTGCTTTGGCTCTGTCTATCAATCCTGTTCTACCAGTCACCATGATTATAGGGATATTCTTAAAAGCTGAATGCCTCCGCAACAAAGAACATAGCTCATAGCCATCTAAATTTGGCATTTCTACATCTAGTAAAATTAAGTCAGGTTTGCTGCGGAGAATTTGCATCAAAGCTTTCACCGGATCGCTGATCATCACAACGGAAAATGTACTTTCATCCAAAAAGTGCTTGATAGAATTTAAGACTGTTGGACTGTCATCTATACAGGCAACTGTGTATGCACTTTTCTCACGAGATTGGTGAGAATCTTTGTTGCTGTTAAGATGAGAGATATCAAAATTATTCTGTTTTGGCAATTCTTCCCCAGGCGTAACTTGATGCCGCGTTGCCGAAACCTCAGTGGTAGACACAAAATGAGAGGTAACCTGTGTATCAACGGTTGATTGCGTCTGTTGGCGATGGCGTAACTGCTTTTGACAATTTTCTACAAGTAATCGCAAGTCCAAACGACAAAACTTCGGTAGTTCATTTAACGGAGTTTCACTCTTAAATTCATAGCTTCCTTGTTTTATGATTAGAAATGACTCCAGTACTTCTCTTGCCAATTCATCTATCAGGACTGCTGCTTGAGGAGGAGTGATGTATTCTTCGTTGACTAACCAGCAAATAGCCTGATAATCTGGTTGCGGTGTTGACTGATGATCTTTGTTTTGGTCAAATATCAGTCTGACACGCATAAGAGATGTACTGTTGAGAGTGTGTGTTTGCTGGCTCAAACGCCCCAAAAGATTTTCAAGCCGTTCAAACATTTTATCTGAAGAGGCATAAACTAGTTTACCGTCTTCTAGATAGATTGACCAAGAAGCCGACTCTGTAAATACTTGTAAGCAGCCTGTAGCACGCCGACTTGTTAATTGTGCTAGTAGAGATAGCGGATGTAGTTTCTGAAAAAACTTGTAGCTACCTATAGGAGTTGTGCTCATTTTGCTTTTACTCAGGCTAAATTCTTGCTAGTGTGAGCTAAATTTATGCAGGGTTTTCCACAAGTCCGTTGAAACGGTTCATAGCTTTTGTTATGAAAAGTACAAAAGTCTTTCCTTAAGATTTGTGAGAAAACTCAGCGGCAGCACCCTTCTATTAAGATAGAAAAAACCTCAGATAACTCGCAAATTGCAGTGAAATTTACTAACTTATACTGAGATTAGCAGACATCTTTACACAACAAGTAAAAAGAATGTAAAGACTAGATGAAGCAAATCACCTCAAAGTGAGCCTTGTCTAATGGCAACCGAGATAATACTGCTTTTTATTGCCACAGGATCCCTGCTATCTTTAGTACTCGTACTTAAGTATAATACGGTTTTTGGAACCGAGATAAATCTCAGGTAAATTTTGCTAAAACAACAGTGTTATAACTTTAAAATTGTATAAAATTAACATCAAGTATCCGGGTAACAGAATAGTGCCAATGTCTGTTATATATCCCAAAAGTGAAATCTGCCAATCAAATTATTAATACAATTTTGAAATTTATAGAGTTTTAATTGATACGAAATCAAACTTAACACTAAGAATGAGAAAAGAATTGTAATGACTGTTGCATATAGTGTGTTGTATCAAGTGTCATCGTAGCCATTTTTACTTATGAAGATTTTTTGACAGGACAAATAGATACATTTTAGACGAGTGCTTTTTAAAGAAAAATTATAGTATTCAAACAAAGAGCTAAAAAAAACTTCTGCCACCTTTTGTTTCTATTACATATTTTTATACTTTTATAAATTAATGATTCTCAGTTAGCCGTCTACACATTTCCCTCTTTTTGGACAAATTCCTTGTGTATGGAGGCAAATACTGTATGTATCTCCTCCACAAGATACCGTGGTTTGGCTTACGTTCGCCAAGCCTTAAAACGACAAAACCATGCCCCTGATCAATTTTGAATTGATCAGGGGCGTTGGGGAATAAACAGTCACACGTTACACAGGTGACAAAAAAGACCTGCGAACATAACCACTTAATTACTATTCTTTATTGACGTACTCCCCTGACTAAAGTCTAGGGGATTCTTAAAGGATGTTGACATACAGGCTAAAGCCATGTATTTTACACTCTTATTCCTGTTTCATGGACTCTTAACTAGACTGTGACCAGTCCCCGTCAGACCGTCTCCGCAGGCAATTTTGCTTTACATCTACGACGCGTCCCACCGCAGATAAGGTACAGTCCGAAGACTACGTTTCTGCTCTCGGAGTCCAGTTATGGATATCCTGCATGGGTCGTCACCCAGTACCTTCAGAAATTATAACAGAGCTAGTCCTTAGACGGCTAAAGCCTAGACAACCCTTCCCTAGTATTGACAACCCTAGACGTCTTTAATTAACTCATCAACGAATTCTCTAAGCCGTGCTTGCCAGTCAGGGACGGCTTTTAGCTTATCTTTCACACCTGGGAGTACCTTGAAACAAACTGGATCTTTGTCAAAGGGCTTGTCACTAGTGAAACCATAGTTGTTCTTTTTCTGGAATCTCATTGACGCAACATGTAGTAGTGAGTATACTGACTATATCACGAGTATTGAGGTGACGCATTGGGACAAAGAAATGAGACAAGCCTTTGTCTGTTAATTTGTCAGCACCCACAAGTATTCGTTGTAATAAGGCTTGTCTCATTTCTCCAGTCATTCCCCCGGTGAACAATGCTTTTATCCATTAAGACAAAGTTAAAGCTGACAGCCGAACAAAAAACCATCATGAGTAAGCATGCAGGGATTGCACGTTTTACATACAACTGGGGTTTGGCTACCTGGAATAGTTTTGTCAAAGATGGATTAAAGCCTAACAAGTTCATTCTGAAAAAGTTCTTTAACAATCACGTCAAACCTGAGTACGGCTGGATCAAAGAAAAAGGGATTTGTCAGAAGATCACCCAGTATGCTTTTGACAACCTGGGTGACGCTTTCTCTCGGTTTTTCTCAAAGAAAGGTGGCTATCCCAGGTTTAAGAAGAAAGGGCATCATGACTCTTTCACTATTGATGCAAGTGGTAAACCTATACCTGTTGGCGGCACATCAATAAAGTTACCGACTATTGGGTGGGTTAAAACCTACGAAGGACTGCCGCATACTACTTGTAAGTCAATCACAATATCTCGTACTGCTGATAGTTGGTTTATCGCTTTCGCTTACGAACAAGAGCACGAGCCAACTGTTAAACAACACGAGATTGTAGGCGTTGACGTCGGTGTGAAGGAACTAGCTACACTCTCCACTGGCGTAGTGTTTCCCAACCCTAAACACTACAAGACCCACTTAGAAAAGCTTCGCCGATTATCCCGAAAGTTTACTAACAAACAGAAAGGTTCTAATAATCGACATAAAGCAAAAATCCAACTGGCTAAACATCACGCAAAGGTAGCCAATCTCCGAAAGAACACTCTTCACCAAGTCACTACTTTCTTATGCAAGAACCACGCAAAAATAGTAGTAGAAGATTTGAATGTTTCGGGAATGCTATCTAACCACAAGTTGGCTCAAGTCATCGCTGATTGTGGATTCCATGAGTTTAAGCGCCAGTTGGAATATAAAGCTAAAAAGTTTGGTTGTGAAATCATCATCGCTGACCGTTGGTTTGCATCAAGTAAGACCTGTTCCTGTTGTGGCGTCAAGAAAGAAACACTCACCCTAGGTGAACGAGTTTTTGAATGCGAACATTGCGGTCATGTGATGGACAGAGATTTAAACGCAGCCGTTAATCTATCGCGTTTGGCTAAAGCGTGAAAGCTTACCGAGGGATAACCGCTCCCATGCTCCCCGTGACGTAAGAAGTAAATGTCTAGACTTGTCTAGGGTTTATATAGCAGAAATAACAGGTTGAAAACCTGTTGTGTCGGGTTTCATCTCCTCCTTAAAAGGTAGGAGTTCTCACCCTCCCACTTGCAACCCGATAGTGCGGATGAAAGGACTTGAACCTTCACGCCTTGCGGCACTAGAACCTAAATCTAGCGCGTCTACCAATTCCGCCACATCCGCATTAGTAGATGATTATATCATAACAGAATTATGTCTTGCAATATCTAACGGTTAGTTATAGGGATTAAACCCCGTCCTTAAGGACGGGGTCTTTCCTTGTTATTAGTGGTTCGTCGTTAGTTGTTTGAGTACCTACTTAGCACTAGCCACGAACCAATAATCAGCTTTGACTAAGCCACCGCAACACGAGGTAAACGGTGCTTAAACCCGCAGAGAATTTCCCAAGAAATTGTATTTAATTGATTTGCCCAATCTTCAGCAGTAATTTGTTCTTTTCCCTCTGTTCCAAGTAGGGTGACGACTTCGCCTTCTTGCACATCTGGTAATGCACTCACATCTAGCATCAACTGATCCATTGTAATTGTGCCAATTTGCGGCACCCGTTGACCGCGAATCAACACTTGCATTTTGTTGGAAAGATTGCGAGGAACTCCATCTGCGTAACCAATTCCTATCACAGCAAGGCGGAGTTCATCTGAGGCTATAAATTGATGACTGTAGCTGACGCCAGTTCCAGGAGGAATGGTTTTTACTTGCGTGACTCGTGCTTTGACTTGTAAAACGGGTTTCAAGTCTATACTTAAGCATAAATGATCAGCTGGGTAGAGTCCGTATACAGCTAAACCCACACGCACAATATCGTAGTGCAATGCTTTGTCGCTCAAAGTAGCAGCTGAATTTGCTAGATGTAGACAAGGCGGTTCTATCCCTAATGTTCTTAGTTGAGCAATGACTTGCTCAAATCGTTGTTGCTGTTGTTTCATCGTTGTAGGATCAAGACTATCTGCCGTTGCCAAGTGAGAATATATACTAGCGATCGTCAGATCAGGTAACCGCTGCACAAGTTGAACAAACTCAGCAGCCTCCTGCCAATTTGTTCCTAACCTGGACATTCCCGTGTCTAATTTAACGTGTACAGGGAGTGGAGTCTTATAATTGATGGCTTCTAGAGTATTGGAAAAGACTAAAGCTTGTTTGGGAGATATTAGTGTTGGTTGAAGTTTCCATTGAGCGATCGCATGAATCTGCTCTCGGGTATGAGTTGCACCTAGTATCAAGATTGGAGCTTTAATTCCCGCTTTTCGCAATTGAATTCCTTCTGGAACTGTAGCGACTCCTAACCAACTGGCTCCTGAGTCTAACACAGTTTGGGCGACTGTGACTGCTCCATGTCCATAAGCATCGGCTTTTACCACCGCCATCAGTTGGGTCTGCGGTGACAGTATGCTTAAAAGCTGCTTGACGTTGTACGACAATGCTGACAAATTAATTTCCACCCACGCACGTTGGGACAACCAAGGGTAAGTATCCCACTGCTGATCAGAGGTTACACTGCTCTTTGGCTCATGACTCAACATCTTGAATGACTCCTATCACACCACTGTTTGGCTTCTAAATCATTTAGATTATTACTCACTGCTATAAGCCTAATCATGATCAATTGATTTTGGAATTGGCACAAGATCATGAACAGAGAGTGCGGGAAGAAGGGAGAAAAATTTTTAGCTCTTGACCCTTACGGGTTCGCCAGTTGACGCCAGGTGCTCCACTTGGGGAGCACCTGCGTTGGGCGGCTGTGCCGACTTGTAGCATGTGGCGTGAGACCCCAAGACCGCACTGGCTCCT
>NZ_QMEB01000208.1 GCF_012912135.1 Brasilonema bromeliae SPC951
GGGATAGGGGATATAAGAGCGTGGGGGCTTGTATCCCTCAGTTTCGAGGCAGGTGTACAAAAATACAAATCCTTCTTACCCCCATACCCCTACACCCTTAGCTTCGATCAAAAATAACTGATTTTTTGACCTAATCCTCCATATCTCTAGCTTTTTGCTTACCTTCACTTTCTTGTGTTCACAATGCCTGGTAAAATTCTCTAGTAAGGTGATTCAAACAGTGAACAGTAAAAACTGATAACTGTTAACTGATAACTGTTTAGACCCAACGGGACACGACACTGATAACTGCTAACTGTTAACTGGTAACTGATATAAAACTGCCATGACTGCTGAAATTAACCAACAAAGCCAAACAACCAAAGGTGCTGATGCAGTTGATGAAGCAATTGCAAGCGGAATAGATTTTGATGGTTCCCCTATTCCCCCCGCTAAACTGGAACTTTATCACAAAGTCATGGGGCTAGAAGGAAACAGACAGCGCAGTGGTGTTAGCAACACGATGCGATCGCGCATTGTGCGAATTGGTGCAAAACACATTCCCCAAGAAGAACTCAACCAACAACTGACAGATGCTGGTTTTGCGGCGTTAAAAGAAAAAGAAATTGCCTTCTTCTACGGTGGAAAGTGATGTAGAAAGCAAGAAGAAAGAAGAAAATTTCTTCTTTCTTTACGATTCACCAAAAATCCGTGACACTGTATCCTAAATCCGCCAGCATTTGCCTTAGCAATGGTAAACTTAGCCCAATCACGTTGCTATGGCAACCTTCAAGTTTTTCCACAAACAAACCACCACGACCTTCAAGAGCAAAAGCACCAGCACATTTTAAAGGTTCACCTGTGGCAACATATGCGTCAATCGTGTCACTGCTCAGTTGAGCAAAGTAAACTCTTGTTACTTGGCACTTGACTAAAGTACGGTTTTGAGGTAAGTCAATGAAGGCATGTCCCGTGTAAAGATCACCAAAATGACCTTGCATTTTTTGCCAGCGTTGACGCGCTTCTTCGGGATTTGCTGGTTTACCATGAATTTCGCCGTTGACAGCCAAAACGGAATCGCAACCCATAATCAAAGCCGATTGAAACTGAGGGGCTACAGTTTCTGCTTTTCGTTGGGCTAGAGTTTTTACCAGTAGCCCAGGTTCATCTATTTGGACTTGCGACTCATCAAAATCACTGGGACAAACCAAAGGTTCAATCCCAGCTATTTGTAGTAAGCGGCGTCGCGCTACAGAAGCAGAGGCGAGTACGAAGGGTGGAGTACCCATAGGAGGAGTGAGGGGGATGAGGGAGATAAGGAAAAGAAAATAATAACTAGTAAACAGAGAAAGAATTCACGGATTCTTCAATTAATTTTTTTATTCTGCCCCAGCGTCTTTCAGGAATTGAGGCGTTGATTGTAAAAACTTTGCCACGGCTAACAGCAACACTAGCAAGGTTATGGCGTTGTTGGTTGTTAGGTAGTGCGATCGCATACTCTAAAAGGTAGTATGTTATTCCGTTGGATTCCCGTTCTTCGGCATCGACTAATTCAGCTTTGCGACCGGAACCTTCAGGAGCAAGAGCGTTTTTTCCCAACTTATATCCTACCTCTGTTGGTGTCCCTAATTCTTTGAGAGTTTTGCCTTCTGGAACTGGACTAATCACTACAGAGATATTTTCACTAATCTCAATGATGTCGTGAAACACGACATCTGGACCGTTGGCAACTTTAACTTGCACCCAGCCGTTAGGATATGAAAACTCATAGCCATCAGTGGTGTCTACGTAATTACGTTCAGCCGCAACCGCTACATTAGAATGACTCAAGCTGAAAGCAAACACCAAGAGCAAAATCAATATAATTTTTTTCCACATTTCTACGATTTCCTTTAGGCTGGAAGCAACACAAGGCAAGGTTATATTTCGTTTTTCATTGTCCCATGTATGCTGACAACTTACGAACTGCGCTGGTTTTCTCCTGGCATGATACCGGAAAATATTGAAACTTGGTTTAAACAGAATTGTCTGATAGACCCAATACAACCACCAGAAGAACGCGAAGATGTATATCTTTACTCACCAAAGTCTGATTTCTTGGGAATAAAACTACGCCAAGGACGGCTGGAAGTCAAGTGGCGCAAAGCAGAATTAGGCGCTGTGCGTTTTGGCGATTTTGTAGAAGGTAAAGCAGAGAAATGGGGTAAGTGGCTGTGTTCTGATGCTACAGAAGAAAGTTTTCAACCAAACCTAGTTCTCAGCAATTCTTCATGGGTAAGTGTCCAGAAAGTTCGCCATTCACAACTTTACCAAGTTTTACCTGAATTTCCACCACAACCTGTTTCCGTAGATGAGCATATCGAAAATGGTTGTACAGTAGAACTGACCCATCTGATAATTCAAGGGAATGCTTGGTGGAGTCTTGCATTTGAAGCTTCTGGTGAGGATGCTTGTTTGATGGAGAACCTTCAAGCAACAGCAAGTTGGGTATTTGATACTTATCGCGAGTTAAAGTTACTGGCTATTAATTCTTACGCATTCCCTAGTTGGTTAGCACTCGTTCATCAATAAGCGTCAAAAAACAAGCAAAAATCACCCACAAGGGTACTGCTGTGCTCAATAACATTGAGCTATCATTTCGGAGAATGCGGTAGTTTCAAGGAAAAGTGTGTAACTACAATGACGCAAATCAATTAAAAAGCTTGGCAATAACGAGAAACTCAGGGTAAAATTTGAGACTCTTAAGTAGGGTAGCACTCACCAATCATGAATCCTAAAAGTAGTAGTCATTTATAATGAGTAGCTGCTCAAAGAATGAATGACCTTTGCCTACGAAAAGCTATATCCAGCTGGGAGTTCGTGACTCTCTGGTGGGCACACTTGAATTGCGAGATGAATATACAGTCAATTTCATCAAAAGGAATAAGTTTATGAATTTGAGCGAAGGTTATGGTGTATTGAAGTGTCGTGCGATCGCAGGACAAAAGGAACTTGGTCAAGGTACTCCCCACTATCAAGTTCATGTGAAGGACGATCAATTTTCGTATCGTCTTGCAATCAATGTTAGGTCAAGTCAGCAACCCTTCGATTTGTTGTATTTTGTCGATGATAATTTTGAACATTTTATCACCGACAAACTCGATCAATTGGACTTTGGCTTTAAAAAGCTTGAGAATTCCGATAGACAACCTGGAAAAATTGCGCTGGATTACATCCGAGGCAATTTATTTAAAGTCAATCAGATGAAACCATTGCCCTTTAATTTACCCGGAGAAAACAACGATCTCAACGAGTTGATTGACTCGTACATTCAACGGGCAATTGAAACTCAAGCAGTTGTGTATGTCTTCGGTGAACCTTGGGGACCAGAAAATAAGCCTGACAAAGTGTTTGGCTTCCAACCAGGAAGAGGCGTTCATAATCTTCACATGAACCAAGGTAACAGCGGTAGGTTTGCCCAGGAAAATGGGGTTTACCAAGACGGGGCGTTATTAATTCATTACCCATCTGCACTCTCGTCTGGTGACTACTGGGTTGCAGTATTCTTTGCATTTCAGTCGCAGTCCTTCCATACTGATGACAGCACTGGTAACCCCATAGATAAGATTGTAGGAAGTGAACCAGTAGAACCAGGAACTTCAGCAGTGAAAGCGCGGGTGAGAATCATTGGTGCTTTAGTCAATCCTCGTGGGGAAGATTCTGGCAAAGAATCGGTTACTTTAATAAACTCTTCACCACAAAAGATAGACTTGAATGGTTGGGCAATTGCTGATAAACTCAAGCGCAAGCAACCTCTTGATGGGTTTAGCCTTGAGCCTGGTGGAGTGATTACAGTACCTTTAAGTCCAGAAAAGATTCAGCTTTCTAATGATGGTGGAATTCTCTCTGTTCTTGATTCAGAAGGCACAAAAGTTGACGGTGTTTCCTACACCAAAGAAGATGCTAAAGAGCAAGGGTGGACTCTAGTTTTTTGATGCTGGAACACTGATGTTGAATCCGTGAATTTAAGCGTAAGCGAGTGTCTTAACTTGAATTTTATTCCTCTCCATACTCCCGTTTGGGAAATTGACGCATGATGAATTCAAAGTATGCCCTTTTAGTGCCTAGGGCATACTTTGAGTTTTTGGCTTCATACCAAGGAACTGAAAATTGCAAGCGTGTGCGTAGGACATATATTTGAGTCGGGAAGGTCATAGTCGAATTGAAGAAGGACAGTTATTGATGCAACCTTTGATTAAAAATCTCGAAAGCTTATTAAACCTTTTTCTCAAATCTAATTGTCCTCTGTGTCAACGTCCAACCTCCCAAGAATTCTGTCAAGACTGCACCAGACAGTTACAAAAATGCCATCTCAGCGATCCTAATCTTAAGCAAAAATCAATGCCCGTATTTGCATGGGGGACATATGGCGGGATACTGAAGTCAGCAATCACTACAATGAAATACGCAAAGCAACCCCAAATTGCCCGTCCTTTAGGTCGATGGTTGGGAGAAGCATGGCTATTACATTCGCCCGTGTACAATAAAGTTGTGGTTGTTCCTATCCCACTCCACCCCGATAGACAAAAAAACCGGGGATATAACCAAGCTGCATTGATAGCACAAAGTTTCTGCGAAACAACTGGATTAAAATTGAAACAAAATGGTTTGGCAAGGGTGCGATCAACTGAAGCACAATATTCTTTATCAGCGTCCAAGCGAGCAAAAAATTTAGCTGAAGCCTTTGAAATCGGGAAAGATTTGCGTCGCCACCCAGAAGTATCGGTGCTTTTGGTCGATGACATTTATACGACGGGTGCGACTGCTATGTCTGCTATGCAAACACTCAATCAAGCTGGAATAAAAGTTGTTGGGTTAGCAGCAAGTGCTGTTACCTTGAAAGGGTAAAAATTAATTTGATTTTATTTTGAATCTTGAATTATTATCCCACACCTGTGAGTAAATAGGCAAACTCTGTCTAAGAAAACTATAATTAACCAGATGATTCTGTTTTTGTGGGAATAATCTTTGGATGATAAATAAGGGTCTGGCTGTGGGATTGAAACAAGTTACAATCATTCCTGCCACGTATCTCGCGATCGCGATAAGTACAACACCAGCTTTTGCTCAAGCTAATAAGTTTTATAATCCAATTTCTATACCTGTTGGTAATGAAATTACCGACACACTCTCTGACAAAGACATTCCCACAGGTCAGGGCGGATTTGCCCGTGATTATATGGTGAAGTTGAAGAAGGGGGATAATTTAGCAATTGACCTGGTGTCTGAGAGTTTTGACTGTATGCTCACACTGCTGGCACCCAATGGAACAACAGTGGCGGAAAATGATGATGGTCCCGATGGTACCAGCAATTCCCTACTTTTTACCCGCGTCGCGGAAACTGGCAATTATGTCATTCGCGTCCGGTCTTTTGGAGAAACTGGAATTGGAGCTTTTAAACTTAAGGTAACACGACTACAGCCAGCTAAATGAAATTATGAATTGCAAATTATTGCAAATAATCAATGACAAAACATTTTGAGAATTTACAATTAATGCTTTTCCAAAATAGTTAGTACACAAAGAAATAAAGCTTCCGTCCACTCAACAACTGCGCCGTAAGTATCACCTGTATGTCCACCTAATTTATGGTTAAACCAGGCACCAGTGAGAGTGGCGATCGCACTTCCAGCAAGTATCGTTCCCAACACGAAAAACAAACGTTGTTTATCGAAGACTATTTGTAAACCACACAAACCTATCATCAATAACAGTCCCGGTAATAAATCTTTATAAGAACAAATCGCTTGTTTGTGAAATACGCCTTTACCAGTTGGTTTTAGGTAAGGATAACGGAAAATTGCCAGTTGTTGACCCCAGCGCCCCCACCCACAAGCAGCCATCAAAGTTAACCAACGGTTTTTACTTAAATCGGTTAATGCAGCTGTTTTCATTAATATCAAGGCAATTGCTGCCATAGCCCCAAACGCACCTGTAGCACTATCTGCCATCACCTCTAGTCGTCGCTTTGGATCACCCACTGCTAAACCATCCGCAGTATCCATTGCTCCATCTAAGTGCAGTCCACCAGTCAAAAAAATCCAAAGACACACCACCAAAACGCTGCGAGTCAGTATCGGTACACCCAAAAAAATCATGCCAGTGTCAAATAGCCCTAAAATTGCCCCAATGATTAACCCTACTTGCGGAGCGAGCTGCGACACCCTCGTGAAGTTTAACTCGTTTACATACGGCAAAGGAATGCTAGTATAGAATGTAACAGAAGCATACAGCTTTAACAGTAGTTGTTTCCACCACTGGTACTTGTTAGTCATGTTTATCACATTAATGAACAGTTTCTGTACTTTATTCTTAAAACATTACACTGTTAATTTCGGTACATATATGGGCATGAATTTTTAAAGGTTTAGATAAGATTTACACTTTATAGAAACTCATCCGAAAAATTTTGTTATTCTTGTCCCAGTGTTAAGATTTCAACACTTTGTATTTTGTATAAAGTTAACAGTTTTCTATTGGGAGTTAAGCAGTAACAATTTAGTTCACTAGCAGTTTAGTAGTGCTAATAATTAGAAATTCGCTATTTACATTTTTAGTTATTCGCTCTTACATTGCCCATATTTGATTAAAATGTAGGGGGTAAAGAAGCTGTTGCTGCTTGGCTGCGTTACATCTCACCTGCGCTCTTGAAGTTGTTTGATTATGACTCATCATCTACCTAATGCGAAGATACCAGCTCCGTGCATTATCAACACAGGCGTTGTTGTGAATAAGCTTGATATGCGGCGATTGCTGTCGGATTTAGGTCGTGTCCGCTACATCTACACTTACCAAGGTCAGTTGCAGAGCGAGGGTGAGGGGGATGTTATGGAAGTGTTTGCCAATCCACAACGCTCTACCCTAATCGCAAATCATGCTCTTTACTTAAATATTTCTAGTTTTGATTACTTGGAACTGAAACAGTCAAAAGAAAAAGAAACCTACTTTGACTTAGTACAAGAAGGGGTGTGTCTGCGACTGATTCCCCTCTCGACGCCTTTTCAAGAGCGCCAACAGCGTTGCTTGAATATCAACGATCTAGAAGTGATGATGGAGCAAGTCCTATCAGCCAGATGGGATGCAGAATTTGATGACGATAATTCCGACTTGCTTTAAAGTCATCAGCGATTAGATATCAGTTTTTGAGGATTTCTTCGCAAGTTATTCAGATATTCTATCGTTTTTGCGAGAGTGAACAACAGCGTCTCGTTAAATTACTCCCGAAGCGCCAGAAAAATACCTGTTTTTTAACCGCACGAGGCAAGAGAGGGCACAGACAGAGGAGTAAATTACTATAGGTAATCTTAGACCACCGAAGGGAGTAGGATAAACCGTGAGCTAAAAAGCTGACGCCCAAGAGCCAGCGCAAAGCGTGAGGGTTTCCCGTTTTCACGGCGACTGGCGTTGCTGAATATTTGAGGTTAATTCTATCTTGAGTGCAAAATTTTCTTTTCAACATCTTGCCAACTGTAGCCAAACGAAAGCTAGAGCTGGGATTTTTTTTACCCCTCATGGTCCAGTGGAAACCCCACGATTTATGCCAGTGGGGACTTTGGCAAATGTCAAAACTTTAACTCCAGCCCAGCTCCAGGATACGGGAGCACAAATGGTATTGTGTAATACTTATCATTTGCACCTCCAACCAGGTGAAGCAATTGTGGCTGGAGGTGGAGGACTGCACAAATTTATGGGCTGGAATGGTCCGATTCTGACTGATTCCGGTGGGTTTCAGGTTTTTAGCTTGAGCGAAATGCGAAAAATCAGTGAAGAAGGTGTCACGTTTCGCTCACCCCATGATGGTCAAATTATTAATTTAACACCAGAACGCTCGATTGAGATTCAGAATATTCTGGGAGCAGATGTGATCATGGCGTTTGATGAATGTCCGCCCTACCCAGCCAGTCGGGAAGATGTGGAAGCAGCGACGCAACGAACTTACCGTTGGCTAGAACGTTGTATTGTGGCGCATCAACGTAGTGATCAAGCATTGTTTGGGATTGTACAGGGAGGAGTATATCTTGATTTGCGCTCTGATGCGGCTATTGCTTTAAGAAAGTTAGATTTGCCGGGATATGCTATTGGTGGTGTGAGTGTGGGCGAACCGCCAGAACTGATTGCAAAAATTGTGCAAGCAACAGCACCACTGTTACCACCAGAAAAACCGCGTTACTTGATGGGTGTGGGGACTTATCGAGAAATTGCAATTGCGATCGCCTCTGGTGTAGATTTATTTGACTGCGTGATTCCCACTCGCTGGGCGAGACATGGGACGGCGATGGTGCAAGGGGAACGGTGGAACTTAAAGAATGCAAAGTTTCGTGAAGATTTTACGCCTTTAGATGAAACATGCCCTTGTTACACGTGTCAAAACTTTAGCCGCGCGTATTTGTCTCATTTGGTGCGATCGCAAGAAATATTGGCTTACACCTTGTTAAGTATTCACAACATCACTGAACTCATTCGCTTTACCCAAAGAATACGCAAGGCAATATTAGAAGACCGATTTTCTACAGAATTTGCCCAATGGCTGACTCCAGAAAGTGGCGAGTGTTCAGTAGTTGACAACTCCCCAGCCTAAAGGCGTGGGGATTCTTCCTTCATCCAACGTTGCCTCTAAAAGCAGTGCCTTTAGATGGTCTTACACGTTGTCCAGAAGCGGTAGCGAGATGCCCTCCCGCCAAAAGTCGTAAACCTTCATCTCTGATATTGATAGCGGCATTAATATCCCTGTCGTGCGTCGTTTGGCATTTAGGACATTGCCAACTACGAATATCTAAACTTAGGTTATCTACTTGATGTAAGCAGTTACTACAAGTCTTTGAACTAGGGAAAAATCTATCAACTTCAATGTAGATTTTTCCCTCCCACTCAGCCTTGTAATTTAACATAGTGCAGAACTGACCCCATCCAGCATCACTGATTGATTTAGCTAACTTGGAATTCTTCACCATGTTTCTGACAGCCAGATTTTCTACGACTATGACTTGGTTTTCGTCAACTAATTTACGACTTAGTTTATGTAGAAAATCTTCACGACATCTAGTAATTTTTGCGTGAACAATAGCCACTTTCCTACGTGCTTTGTTGCGATTGTTAGACCCCTTCTGTTTGCGGCTAAATTGCTTTTGTTTCTTGGAAAGCTTTACTTCATATTTGCGGTAATATTTGGGATTTCCATGCTTGGTTCCATCAGACGTAATAGCATAGTGTTTTATCCCCATGTCTACACCAATAGCTTTGCCTTGTGACGATGAAACAAGTTTATTTTTACCATCATCATAGAGGCAAGCAGCATAGTATTCACCTGATGAGGTCAGCGAAACCGTAACAGATTTAAGTTTTCCCTCTGGCAATCGAGATACTTTGCAGTAAACCTTACCCAATTTTGGCAATGTGAGATAATCGCCATCTAGTTTTATTCCTTGAGGAAAGCGAATAGATTGCTTTTGCCCTTTCTTCTTAAAACTTGGGTACTTAGCACGCTTCTCAAAGAAGTTGAGAAAAGCGCTGGATAGATCTAATGCTACTTGCTGTAAACACTGCGATGGTGGCTCGGTTAACCATTCGTACTGCTTTTTCAAACAAGGAAGTAAGTTAATGGTGTCATTACGACTTAACCCCTTACCAGTTGCTTTGTAAGTTTCACTAGTTAGGTTAAGAGCATAGTTGTAAAACCAGCGTACACATCCAAACGACTTAGCAAGGAGTATTGCTTGTTCATTAGTCGGATAGATTCTGTACTTGTAGGCTTTCAACATTCTGCTTACCAAACCACTAACACTATGGTAAAGTAAAACACAAAAGTAAAGCCGTGCTTCTAGCACGGGGTTTTAAACCCAAAATCTTCGATAAAGACTCAGGACTCATAGAGGACTAAAGCGTGTTAAGATACTTGTCAATTCTGAAAGCTGTGTTGGATAGGTGGATTTAAAAAATTATGGAAGCAGCATTGTTATTAGCAAAACTGCCTGAAGCTTACCAAATCTTCGACCCTCTGGTAGATGTTCTACCACTCATCCCTTTGTTCTTCTTGTTGCTGGCTTTCGTTTGGCAAGCAGCTGTTGGTTTTAGATAAAATCGGTGGTGCAATTTATCGCGTTTTCACCATCATAAAAATATGACATATCAAGTGGGGTGGGCATTGCCTACCCCACTTTTACAGCAGTTTTCAATTGGGTAGAACAAAAGTTGCCTCTTTGAGACACAGCAATGCTTTGTGTCGTACCACGTGGTTTGTCGTTTATGCAAATCAAAAGCAATATATCTTAACTTAAAGTGACAATTATTAATATTACGTAATAAAATAAGAAAAGAGATCATACATTATTCTTAAAGCAAGTTAAAACTTAGCTTTCCACTCAGGCTTACAGTAAAAGAGGTATCAGGCATGGGTAATATCACATTCGTCAAAGAAAATAAAGAAGTCGTAGCAGCAAATGGTGCGAATCTACGGCTGAAAGCCATGCAAAACAACGTAGATATATATAAAGTCTTTGGCAAGATGATGAATTGTGGAGGCAACGGTCAGTGTGGCTGCTGCGTTGTTGAAGTCGTTGAAGGAATGGAAAATCTTTCACCCCGCACAGATACGGAAAATCGATTATTGAAGAAAAAGCCTGCAAATTGCCGTCTTGCTTGTCAAACCTTAGTTAATGGTCCAGTTAGTGTGGTAACAAAGCCTTAATGGTGAATAATCAAGAGGTAAGAAATCACTCGTTGAAGCCGGGATAATGATATCCTTAAATTGTTCAGTGGATATCATTGAGAGGCATTCTTTCCATGCAAGTTAATGATCTGGGCTTTGTGGCGAGCATTTTGTTCGTTTTAGTGCCCGCTGTTTTTTTAATCGTTCTTTACATCCAAACTGCTAGCCGTGAAGGCTGATTAATAGGAAAAAAGATAGTTAAGACCTATTTTGTCAATCACACGAAAACCCCTATACTTATTTGTGTAGGGGTTTTGTTTATCAACCGCAGTGACTTTAACCTGGGGTTCGCGCTAACAAGACTGGACAGGTTGCATTAACTCGAACATAGTCAGATAAAGAAGCTCCCAAAAGTCGGTCTATATCGACCAAATTCTTGGCAATCGAAGGACGCCGATCTGGAGAACCGAGCAATAATAAATCTATGTTCCGTTCATCTGCCAAGCGACAAATTTCTTCACCTGGTTTACCACTGCTGATCACACAACGAGCTGGTACACCATATTTTTTCGCTTCCGCATAAGCTGCAGCTAAAACCGGATTTTGTTCTGGACTAACTTCAGTTGTTTCAGATTCTTTGCCACGTAAATCTGTATTAATATTAGCCAGAATCAACTCTCCTCCCTTAATATCTCGTAAAAGGAATAAAGCCAAACTTAAGCAATATTTTGCCGCATCAGAGTTATCAATTGCCACCATAACGCGCTTGACTTTTTTGACATAAATGTCATCTTTGACAAGCAACATGGGGCGAGAAGATAATTGGAAAACATACTGACTGACAGAGTTCGATAAAATCGATTGTAACCGCTTGAGTCCGCGCGAACCCATAATAATCAAGTCAGCATCGATTTCGTCCGCTACCTCGCAAACAACACGTTTAGGATCACCTTGCCGCAAAATCGAAGAAACTTTGCTGGGATCTAAGTTCAAATACTGGATTGCATTAGCCAGAATCTTGCCACCTTCTTCCCACTTAGTTGTCATGGCTTCAGCAGAAGAACGGTCAGAAACAACATGCAATACTGTAACTTTTGACCGTTGGATTGAGGGCACATCTGCCAAAGTTTTGAGCATTTCTTCTGCATGACCCAATCCAGAGACAGCTAGCAAAATTTTTTCTATCATCATGGCGTCTTGTTGTTCAGGTTGCTTTGGGAATTAGCCATTGGTCATTGGTCAATAGTCAATAGTACAAGTCGTGAAAGAATGACAATTGACAATGACATTTAAGTTTATTTACGCCTAGTTACTTAAAGTTCCAACTAAGCTTCATTAATTTCAGCTTACTCCTAATTCTGACTGATGAGCTTAACGAATAATTATTAAATTTATTAGTTTTAATCTATGTTTACTATTTTTCATTAATGAATAAGTTAAGTATTGCAAAGAAGTGCTAATTTTTGATAAAAAATCAAGTTTGCTATAGAATTTTTATTTTATTTTTGCGAAGCTTCGTACAGTTTATGTTAACCAGTTATCAGTAATCAGTTATCAGTTAAGTAAGTGGGTTGAATCTCAGATTTTGCACCCTCCGGGTATGACCTTCGGTCACGCTGCGCTAACACCAGTCGCTCATGGGGGAAACCACGGCAGGTGCTACAACGGGACGCCACATGCTTCAAGTCGGCAAAGCCGCCCAACGCAGTGGCTCGGGAACCCCCGCAACGCAC
>NZ_QMEB01000002.1 GCF_012912135.1 Brasilonema bromeliae SPC951
TTTGAAAGGGGGGTTGGGGGGATCTAAAATCCAAAAGCCAGTCGTAGGAATTCTCCTCTATCGCAAACACGTTATCACCAAACAACCTTACATACCGCAACTCATTCGCAATTTTCAAGAAGCTGGTTTGATACCATTACCCATCTTTATTAATGGTGTAGAAGGTCATGTCGCGGTGCGGGATTGGATGACAACTGACTACGAAACTCAGCAACGACAACAAGGAAATGTAGAAATTGCTTCGCTTTCAAAAGAAGCAGTCAAGGTTGACGCCATTGTCTCAACGATTGGCTTTCCTCTTGTCGGTGGTCCGGCTGGTTCAATGGAAGCGGGAAGACAAGTTGATGTTGCAAAACGCATCCTTACTGCTAAGAATGTACCATACATTGTCGCCGCACCATTGCTGATTCAAGATATTTATTCTTGGACGCGCCAAGGTATTGGAGGATTGCAGAGTGTTGTTTTATATGCTTTGCCAGAATTGGATGGGGCGATCGACACCGTTCCCCTTGGTGGTTTGGTGGGAGAAAAGATTTATCTGGTTCCCGAACGGGTGCAGCGATTAATTGGGAGAGTGAAAAACTGGGTTGCTTTGCGACAAAAACCTGTCTCGGAACGAAAGATTGCAATTATTTTGTATGGGTTCCCGCCTGGTTACGGTGCTGTGGGAACAGCTGCGTTGTTAAATGTACCAAGAAGTTTACTGAAGTTTCTTCAAGCATTGAAAGACCAAGGTTATACGGTTGGAGATTTACCGGAAGATGGAGAAGAGTTGATTCGCAAAGTTAAAGAAGCGGATGAACTCAAATGGGAAGATAAGCAAGATGAAGAAAATATTGTTCCCTCATCAGTTAATGTCCGCACCTTGGAAAAATGGCTAGGATACCGGAGCACATCCCGGATTGAGAAACAATGGAAATCTCTCACGAGTACTGGGATTAAGACTTACGGCGATGAATTTCATATTGGCGGTGTTCAGGTTGGAAATGTTTGGATAGGTGTACAACCACCATTGGGATTACAAGGTGATCCGATGCGGTTGATGTTTGAACGAGATTTAACTCCTCATCCCCAGTACGCTGCTTTTTACAAATGGTTGCAAAATGAATTTGCAGCTGATGCGGTTGTTCATTTTGGGATGCACGGTACTGTAGAATGGTTGCCTGGTTCTCCTTTGGGGAATACGGGATATTCTTGGTCTGATATTTTGTTGGGAGATTTGCCTAATCTATATATATATGCGGCGAATAATCCTTCGGAATCGATTCTGGCAAAGCGTCGCGGTTATGGGGTGTTAATTTCTCACAATGTCCCACCTTATGGGCGTGCGGGTTTGTATAAGGAGTTGGTGACGTTGCGGGATTTGATTGCGGAGTATCGAGAGGATCCGCAGAAGAATTATGTCCTGAAGGAAGCGATTTGTAAGAAGATTGTGGATACTGGTTTGGATGCTGATTGTCCGTTTGAGGATGCGAAGCGGTTGGGGATTGGGTTTACGCCTGAGAATATTCGGATGTTTAGTGGTCATGCTTTTGATGATTATCTGGTGAAGTTGTACGAGTATTTGCAGGTTTTGGAGAATCGTCTGTTTTCTTCTGGGTTGCATGTTTTGGGGGAAAAGCCAAGTGAGGAGGAGTTGGCGGGGTATTTGGAGGCTTATTTTGGAAACGAACCGCAGAGGCGCAGAGAACGCAGAGAGGAGGAGGAAGAGGAGAAGAGAATTAGAGAGTTGTTGGGACAAACTACTGATGAGTTGACGAATCTGGTGCGGGGTTTGAATGGGGAGTATATTTTGCCTGCGCCTGGTGGGGATTTGTTACGGGATGGTGTGGGTGTTTTGCCTACGGGGAGAAATATTCATGCTTTAGATCCTTATCGTATGCCTTCGCCTGCGGCGTTTGCACGGGGACGGGAAATTGGTCAAAAGATTATCGCGCAGCATCTGCAAGAGAATGGGACGTATCCGGAGACTGTGGCGGTGATGTTATGGGGTTTGGATGCGATTAAAACTAAGGGGGAATCTCTTGGTATTCTTTTGGAGTTGGTTGGTGCGGAAGCTGTGAAGGAGGGGACGGGGCGAATTGTTCGTTATGAGTTGAAGCCTTTGGCTGAGGTGGGACATCCCCGGATTGATGTGTTGGCGAATTTGTCGGGGATTTTCCGCGATAGTTTTGTGAATATTATTGAGTTGTTGGATGATTTGTTTGAACGGGCGGCTGAGGCTGATGAACCGGAGAACCAGAATTTTATTAGGAAACACGCTTTGGCTTTGAAGGCGCAAGGAGTGGAGAATGTTTCGGCGAGGTTGTTTTCTAATCCTGCGGGTGATTTTGGTTCTTTGGTGAATGATCGTGTGGTTGATAGTAATTGGGAATCTGGGGATGAGTTGGGGGATACTTGGAAAGGTCGCAATGTGTTTAGCTATGGTAGGCAAGATAAAGGTCAAGCTAGACCAGAAGTGCTGACTCAACTTTTGCAAAACACCAGTCGCATTGTCCAAGAAATTGATTCTGTGGAATACGGTTTGACTGATATTCAAGAATATTATGCCAATACTGGTGGTTTGAAGAAGGCGGCGGAGAAACAACGCGGGAAAAAAGTGACTACTAGTTTTGTGGAAAGTTTCTCGAAGGATACGACTCCCCGAAATTTGGATGATTTGTTGCGGATGGAGTATCGCAGCAAGTTGCTGAATCCTAAATGGGCGGAAGCGATGGCGAATCAGGGTTCGGGTGGTGCTTATGAAATTTCTCAACGGATGACGGCGTTGATTGGTTGGGGCGGTACTGCGGATTTTACTGATAATTGGGTATATGACCAAGCTGCTGATACTTATGCTTTAGATGCAGAGATGGCGGAGAAATTACGAAAGGCGAATCCGGAAGCTTTTCGTAATCTTGTGGGCAGGATGTTGGAGGCGCATGGGCGCGGTTTTTGGGAGGCGAGTGATGAGAAGTTGCAGAAGTTACGCGAATTGTATGAGTTGACGGATGAGGAGATTGAAGGTGTGACGGTTTAGAAGGTAGGGTGGGTTAGCCGAGAGTACGGCACCACACAAACTCACCTCTTTTGAGGCTATGATGTCTTCAAATGATTACACTTTCGGAGTCAGAGAGCAAATTATATGGAAAACTCTTTCACTGCAATATTTGAAAAAGTCGATGACTGGTATATTGGCTACGTCCAAGAGTTATCTGGCGCAAATGTCCAAGAAAGAACTTTGGAAGAAGCAAGGGAAAGCCTGCGGGAAGTCATTGAGCTAATTTTAATCTCAAATCGGGAATTGGCAGAGCAAAAACTATCTGGTAAAGATGTTGTGCGTGAAAAGATTACAGTCAAAATATCGTCAAGAGACGAGAATTGATTCGCCATCTGGAAGCCAACGGTTGTCTTTTGCTTCGAGAGGGTGGAAAACACACCATTTACTACAATCCATCAAACAATAGAACATCAGCAGTTCCAAGACATACCGAGATAGTTGATATTTTGGCTGTGAAAATTTGTAAAGATTTGGAGATACCTCCACCCTAGCAATATTAATAGCTGGTAAGTTGAATGACTTAACTATTAAAGATAGATTGGAGCGATCGCCTAATATCTCGTCAGACGCTAAGTAACTGTATTTTACTAAATTCAAAAATGGCACAGAAGTTGCCTTAAGCAACAGCATATTTTGTATGGGGCGGAAAGGGATTGAGCAAGTCACCATCCATATCATCCCTCGAAAAGGTTTCTACCCAACTAATCGCACTGAATGTTACACTTTGCAAGTCTTGATGAGAGAGAAGATATAATATTCCACCACTTTGTTTCTGTTGTTTCTCGTTCTATTCCTACTTCAAAACTTATCCATAACCAGATCAGTAATCCTCCTGGAAGATGACCTACAGGAGATTTAGCATTGAAGGTAAGTTCATCATAATTCAACCAACCAGAGTTTCTATACCATCCGACGCACTTACAAAGATGGATGTAAATTTTCATATCAATATCAGGTTTACCACCAACTTCCTGCCAAATGCGCTTTTGTACGCTAAAGCCGAAATGCGCATTGCTGTATTTTACCCAAAGTTGGTCAATGGTGCTTAAGTCTGTGCAGGGAAAGTTGTTAATAGATTCAACATCAAGCCAGCCATCCTTTTCTCGACCAGCTACTTTCAGCATCAGTCTAGTAGTTTCCTCATCTGCTTCTTGCCACAGGTTGGCTTTGAGTAGCTTCTCCAGATTACGGTAATCTACCCCCATATCTGAACTTAATTTATTAGAGATAATCGCTTGCTGGGAACCCAATAAGTTTAACCACTCCTGCATCGTTTGAGGACGGTCTTTTGCCTCTAACGCCATGCCTTGCAGAATTACCTGATTAACACCATTGCTGAGACTGGGGACGAGTTGCTGGGGTGGTACTAATTCCTCGTTATCAAACTTGCGGTCAAAGGAATTGGTGGGGCGTTGCCCAGTTACAGCATAATACAGGGACGCAGCCAAACAATACACATCCACTGTTGGGTGACGAATACCTTTACGCACTAATTCATAAGGCGCAAATGCCTTGTTTCCAAAAGATCTCGAAAGTGTACTAGGTGGAGACATATCCCCAGCAATACCAAAATCAATCAGCACCGCTTTGCCAGAGTTAGAAACCCCTGGCTTAAAACTGAGCATAATATTGGGAGGGGTGACATCAAGATGGAAGATATTTTTTTTATGCACTTCCACCAAGGCTGATCCTATTTGTCGGATGTATTTAACAGCTTCAGTTTCTGGTAATGCCCCTCGGTTTTGTACAAACTGCCACAAACTCTCGCCTGGTATATATTGCATCACCAGACAGGAACGACCATCTTCCTCAAAGAAGTCGAAGACTTGCACAATATGAGGATGGGAGTCTGCACAACATTCTCCCAGCATTTGTGCTTCTTTTTTAAAGCGTTTAAGATACTTGGGATAGTCTGGATCGTTTTGGACACTTAAATTTGGTGTTTTGATGACGACTCGGCGATTAAGCTGAGTATGTATTGCTTGGTAGGTGACAGCAAAGCCGCCGCCGCCCAACTGTCTTTCTATCTTGTATTTGCCGTTGTGTATGAGTTGCCCCTCGCCCCAGTACATAATTAAAGGTTTGTCGTTAACTATTATTGATTTTGACACGCCTTTTGCGGATATGGCAGGTGCTACAGTTTGCCATAAGTACTTAGAACTACGCAATGTGCCAGTGTACATCCGCAAGCATTGATGCTTTGGCGATTTCCTATCTTTCTTTTGGTATTAGTTGTTATCAGTCAGAAAAGCAAAATTTTGTCACTTTTTCTGCGGGAGACTGGAAGATGGTGGCGTGTCTTGTGTTGTGGAACTGGTGGGTGTAGCTAATGGTTTTGGGAACAATTTATCCCGTAAATTTATAGTGGCGTCTAATCCTGATATTATTCCTGCCAATAACCCCAACACAGTCAAAATCCCTATTATCCGTGCCCACAGAGGTTTTATCCAAAGTAGTTTCGGGAGAGAAAAACCTCTTGTTTGCAACCCCAATTCTTTCAACCAGTCCTCTACTGTCTGGGGACGTTGTTCTGGTTCTAGTTCCATTCCTTGGATTATGGCATTGTTAATGCGATCGCTAATTTGGTTGTTCAATTCTTTGGGTTCAGTTAATCTTTTATTTTGGTCTTTCCTGTTTATCGCACTAACTGGCTGTTGTCCTGTTAATAATACATATAAAGTTGCAGCAAGAGAATAAATATCCGTCCAAGCACCGCGTCGTTTCTGTTGTGTGGCGGAGTTGAAGTGTAGTTCAATGGGTGTAAATCCGTCAACTCTAGCACCGCGACTTGTCAACGGACTGTCAAATCCTCTTGCTAAGTCAAAGTCTATCAAAACAGCTTGATACGTACCTGCCCGCACCATGATATTTTCTGGTTTGATATCCCGATGTAAAAATCCTTGTTTATGAACTTCGATAAGTGCTTGTCCAATTTGCTGAATGTAACCGAGGGCTTCTTTTTCTGGAAAAAATCCCCGTGATTTGACAAGTTTCGCTAAATTATCTCCTTGAATATACTCCATGACTATGCATGGTAAGTCCCCTTCTTTGAAGGACTCTATCATAAGGACAATATTGGGATGTTGACATCTTGCGAGTTTAGGGGCTTCATCTAGAAACCCTGATTCTAAGTAATTACGGTCTTCTAAACCAAGTTGATTGAGTAAATCGGGATTCAGTGTTTTAATAACAGTTTCTTTTCCATCCCTATTTGTGGCAAGATAAGTAATGCCAATCCGTCCCCTTCCTAACTCTCGTTTTATTTCATACTTATCGCGGTGTAATTTCTGTCCTGGTGCCCACGTCATTGGTTGATAGTCACAAAAGTTTGAATTTATTTTGGCACAGATATCCAGGGATCAGAAATTTGTCAATTTTGGAACAACCTAACCTTCAACCGTAACCTTAAGCAACTGCATATCCTGTATGAGGACGAACATTAGCTGGATGAAATCCTAGCACAATCCTATCTTTGGGAATTCCTGCAGCTACTAATTCATAGGTAACTCCATCCTCTGTATCGTCCCGTTGCACCCAAACCTTACCATCAATAATATCAATGTGGACTAAACAACCGTGAATCCGCTTAACACCATCCCATCCTAAAGTAATGAGTAAATAGCTATCATTTTCACTATCGAAGACTGTTTTACACTGGATGTCTCCGTGCGAGTAAGGAATCTGTGTATATGGAATTAATACATCTTTAATAATGCGTCGATAAGTATTTAAGGTATCCATTGCACAATCGTCTCACTGTTAGGATTGAACACGACTAGATAGAGATTTTCTGTCTCTATCAAAAGTTTACCAATTGGCTCCTCGAACAAAGCTGTAAATATATTGTCGCGCACCGCCAAATACAACGTTCTTTCAGGTTCAAGACGCCCAATAACAGCCCGGTACATGACAAATCCGCCAATAGCATCTTTTAAGTCTTGCATTTCCGACGGACTCATAAAACTTTTAATTTCCACAGCTATCTTTTTATTTCCCTGTTCTGCGGCTAGTAGTCGTTGTGCTCCTAAATCCACATACATATCTTTCTGCCCCCATTTTAAATGCAAAGGGTCGTCTGTAATTGTCCAGCTGTCTTTAAGCAAAGCATTTTTGACAGCATCATGATAGATATCTCTTGCTGGCATATCAAAATTCATTTAAATGGACATTAACTTTTTAACCCACTTTCGCTGCAGCATCTACACCATCGCTGATAAGATGACCATCTTCCATATAAATAATGCGATGTCTGGCGACAAGCCGCTTCGCGTCTACGGCTATATCAAGAATACGGTTATCATGAGTCACCAGCAAAATTGTACAGCCTTGTTCTTTCGCTAACTTCTGCATCAATTCCACGACATCACGCCCAGATTTTTTATCAAGTGCTGCTGTGGGTTCATCTGCTAGAACTATTCTTGGTTGACTGATGAGGGCGCGGGCGAGTTCCCTTCGGGAACGCTTCGCGAACGCCACTCTCTGCTTTTGTCCACCCGATAAACTGTCTGGATAATAATCTGCACGATTTCCCAAACCTACACTCTCCAACATACTAATAGCTTTACCATCCATGTCCTGATTTAAAAACTCGTCATGCAACTCTAACGACATCCGCACGTTTTCTCTTGCTGTTAGAAATGTCATGAGGTTATGCGCTTGGAAAATATAGCCAATTTGACGACGAACGTCTCGCAGCTGCTTCTTACTCGCACTACACATTTCTTGTCCTAAAATTTTCAAACTTCCTTCTTGGGCAGAACGCAGTCCTCCCATAAGGGTTAACAAGGTTGTTTTTCCTGAACCTGAAGGTCCAGTCATAATGATAATATCGCCAGAGTAAATATCTAAATTGATATCAAATAACGCTTGTTTGCGAAGCGTACCTTCACCAAAGTAATGATTGAGGTTTTGGGCAGAAATGACGGGTTCAGTTGTTACTATGTGCATTGGGTTATGAGAAGAAGTTATTTTTTTGATAGTCTTATTTTTCTAGGTTATTATTGACTGACTGCCTAAGATGTGCGTAGTAATTCATCAGAAAATCTCAACCTGGCAACAAGCGCAGGTGGAATTTGAGTAAAGTTAGACCAACTGTAAAAGCGACTATTAGAAGAATCGTCAGCAGGAAAAGCAGGTTCTTCCAAGCCATCAAGTACAAACCCAACACGGAATGCTGCACCTAACAAAACGTGCAATGGTCGATGGAAGTACAATTGGGGTTTTGGTTGATTTTCAATTGCTAATCCTTTTGTGGTGCTGGGTTGTAAGTATCCAGACACTTTGACCGAGTATTCTGTTACTAGTTGACCTTCGCAATCCTTGACTTCTGCAGCCATACTGGTATGTGTACTATTGAAACAAGGATGCATCACGGCAAAGACAAAGCAGCCTCCAGGACGCAACAACTTTGTGAGTGCCCGTAACAGAGAGTCAATTTCTGCCATGTCCATAAGTACCATTGCGGATACAGCAGCATCAAAGGAACGTTCCCCTAGCCCAAGTAAAGCTGTCTCATCTGTAGCGTCGAGGACGTGATACTCAATTGATGTCTCATGCTGTTGAGTTCTTTTGCTGGCACAAGTAATCATCTCCTCGGCAAAATCTATTCCGACGACATGTGCACCCAAGCTAGCTAATCTGCGAGTTGTCAGCCCAGTTCCACAGCCTATGTCCAAAATACGAGTACCCGGTTTTATCTCCAGCAGTCTCTCCATCGCAGGACGAATCAGCAGTTGATGAAAGTCGTTCCCGTTATCTCCCATGCGGGCGTCCCATACACTAGCGTTGGTATTCCACGCATCACGAGTTTCGTTGTTGAATGCATTTGTTGAGTCATTTGACATTGATATACTCCCAGAACATTTCTGTGATCACTTATATCAAATCCGTTTATATCAGAATTTATTTCTCCTTCCTCTTTCTCTGCGTACTCTGCGTCTCTGCGGTTTTTTAATCATTTATTACTCACTAAAACACATCCGCAGGATCTGCAGATTGTAACTTCCTCATTGCAACTGCCCCAGAAAAAGTACACATGACTATCGTTATGATAAACACAGTCATTGCACGAGTCAGTGTCATCGCAATAGGTAGCAAAGTTGCTGCATATGTCACTTGGTAGAGTGCGATCGCAATCAAAAATCCAGGCACATAACCCAATGCTGCCAAAAGTAACGCTTCTTGAAACAAAACACCCAAAAGATAACCGTCACTATATCCCATTGCCTTCAATGTGGCGTACTCTGGTAAATGATCCGAAACATCACTATAAAGAATCTGGTGAGTGGTTAGTTGTTAATTTACGTTCACTCAGAGATTCACGAGTGCAGCTAGTAAAATCCTGACTACCACTTCCAATTCTTCGGTGACTCGGTAAAGGTTGATTGCTTGTTCAATACGCTGCGCCTGTCGGTACAATATACCAAATTGCCAAATGTTACCAGTTGTTACTGCTCCCAATATTTCTGGTTGATTGGAATCAGTCCATCTATCAAGGGCTATCATCTCAGTCGCTAGTTGTGTAAATCCCCTATTTATATCTGCTTGCTTGGCTTCAATCACAATTAAATTGGTCTGTGTTCGTAGGTAATAATCCAAATTACCTTGAAGTCGATTATCAACTTTGATGTTGTATTCAATCCGCAATTTGGCACGGGAATAGTGGATTAATTCGGTAACAACTGGCGCAATAAGTATCTCTCGTCGCGTAGCTTCGTTTTCCAAATCTACATATGGTAATACTTCTTCAATTCGTTGTTTTAAATCAAGTAATCGGTCTAGTGTACCGGAATATTGCGGCAAATGGAGAAATTTCCGCTCGAATGAGTAGCCAAACTCTGCAACTAAATCATCAATTGCAAATCCCAATTCAAAATAATTACTAAAAGTATACGAGCGATTTGGGTCTAGCAATGGTTGGCGGCTCATTTGATTCCTCCAAGAAAGCTAGCTATACAGTAATTGATTCAGATTGCGAGCGCGATATTTCTAAAACTCTTTTTAACCAGTCTTCGGCTTGTTGGGCGATTTTCGTTTTTTCTTTGGAATCAGACCAAATTTTTTCCCAATCAAATAGCCAACGCGTCAAAACACGCCCTAAATCAACCAATTCTGCTGCTTGATCAATATCTGCCTGTACCATGTCTGGAACAGTCCATTCAATAAAATACCTACTTTCTTTGGCAAGATTGAGTATCGATTCCTGATGCGATTCCTCGGCACATAAGTTTTTAATCTGAGATAAATTTTCAGCCAACTTATGCAGGCGATTAGGAATATCATTTTTTACAAAGCTTTGTTTCTTTAAGCTAAAGTCTGTCATAATTTTCCTAGAAACTCGATAATGATTTGAGCAACCCTTTCTCTAATATTAGGGTCTAGTATTTCCATTGAACGATTTTGACGAGGACGAAGATTAACAATCGAGTCGTAAGTAATTTTCTGATTCACAGGCATAAAGCTTGCACCCCAGATATTTTCTTGAGTGCTACCATCATCTAGCAATACCTGTTCGCAGTCATAATGCATATCACCCCCTCCAGCAATAACTCGGCGCTCAACATCAACTACAGTTTTGATAGAAAACTTATGCTCTTCCAGCATTTGCTCGATTTGCTCTCTTGTAGCGCGCTCGCGTAGCAACAGAATCAATTAGCTTTCCTCTATTTTAAAACTATGTCTAGACTCCACACTATACTTTGTGTTGCAACATCCGAACATTATCTGATGAAAGTTATAAAGTAGGAAAGAAGCTTATACCGATTCTCTATAAACTTGCACTAAATAATTAAATCTCTCTTCTTGCTCTTTTCTTGGCGTTCTTGGCGTTCTTGGCGGTATGCGCCAAGGGCGCACGCTACGCTAACGTTTTAAAAATAAAGTGCATCTATGGCACTTTACGAGCAAGCTATCATGGAGAACTGGTATGAGTAATCAAAGATACTTGATTTGAGAGATTAAATTAAAGGAGACACAGCAGAGACAATGGCAATCGACCCTGAAATCACAAGACATAGAGAGTGGTTGGGTTTTCTCCAACCAGTAGGGTTGGTTGTGTCTCCTCCGGCGTTGGTGAAGGCGCAGGCGGTGGTGAATCGCAATGTGGTGGATTTGCAACAATCGCTGCTGGCTGTGGTTGATGAGGATGGTAGGATTGCAAATTTTCTTTCTTTCGTGGTATAAGTATTAAATTGGGATAACTCTAACTTAATTGAGGCATCGACAGAATATGAGGTAGCGTTACCTGATTACGGCGAAGTCCTCGCGCCTACCTATATTGTGCCTGAACCAGATAGCGACTCACCGCTGATGTTGGTGCAAATCATTTCCCCGGATACTGATTTGGATGCAGTTGCACCTTTGATTGCTAAGTCTGGTACAAGTTGGCACGCTAGTCCTCAAGCAAAATTTGAGCGGTTGTTGCGGGAGACGCAAATACCCATCGGTTTGTTGTGTAAGCGATTCAACCACCACGAATTCCTGATGGTGTGGTGTATAGGTTGTTAGAAAAGTTACTGATTTTGGAAGGAGAACGGCTTTCTTATCGGGCGCTGGATGTGGAGCAAATTGGCTCAGTGTATGAAGGTATCATGGGTTTTGCTGTGGAACAAGCGAAAAGTCCGAGTATTGGAGTTTACAGCAAGCCCAAGGGGTCAAAGGTTTCGACGACGGTGGTGGTGGATGTGGCAGCAATTTTGGCGGCGAAATCAGGCGATAAGCCGGAGGCTTGACGCTTCGCGTATCGCCCTAAACTATTAAAAGAATGGGCAAACTGTGAAATTTCCGGAAATGCCCTCAAGGAATTAAAAGCAGCACAGACATTAGAAGATGTGGTGGCGGCGCTAGATCGAAAAGTGTCGCGACAAACACCGCATATTTTACCTGTGGGTTCGCTGTACTTGCAACCAGGAGAAGAACGCAGGCGTTCTGGTTCTCACTACACACCCCGTTCCCTCACCAAGCCAATTGTGGAAACAACACTGCGTCCGGTGTTGGAAGCTTTGGGAGAACGTCCCACCGCTGAGCAAATTTTATCGTTGAAAGTTTGTGATTTGGCGATGGGTTCCGGTGCGTTTTTGGTGGAGACTTGTCGTCAGTTGGCAGAGAAGTTGGTGGAAACTTGGGAGAGAAAAGAGCAGGGGAGCAGGGGAGCAGAGGAGCAGGGGGGAGAAGATTCTCCTGCGATCCTCCGTCTTTCCACCCCTCTGCTTTCTTCCGACGAACCCCTCCTTCTCGCGCGTCGCCTCGTCGCCCAACGCTGTTTGTATGGAGTGGATAAAAACCCGTTTGCGGTGAATTTGGCGAAGTTATCTTTATGGTTGGTGACGCTGGCGAAGGATTTGCCGTTTACATTTTTGGATCATGCGCTCAAGTGTGGAGATTCGCTGGTAGGGTTGAGGAAAGAGGAGATTGGTTCTTTTGGGAAAGATGCGGCTCCGTTGTTAGCACTGTTGAAAGAACAACTTGAGCGTGCGCATTCTTATCGGACGGAAATTCAGGCGTTGGATACCCGCAGTGATGCTGATGATGACCAAAAGCGGAATTATCTATATAAAGTAGAACAAGAATTGCACGAGGCGCGGTTAACAGCAGATGTGAGAATTGCGGCGTTCTTTGAGGGAAGTAATAACAAGCAGCGGGAAGAGAGAGAAAAAGAGATTGGAGAATTGGTGAGAAATTGGCGGTATCACCAAGCAGATACTGAGAATTTGCAGGAAATTGCGAGTAGGTTGCGGAGTGGGGAACGCGGGATTATTCCGTTTAACTGGGATATTGAATTTCCAGAGGTATTTGATAAGGATGATAGAAATAATAATCCAGGGTTTGATGCGATCGTTGGGAATCCGCCGTTTGCGGGAAAAAATACCACAATTAACGCCCATGCACCTGGTTATCAAGATTGGTTAAAAGAAGTTTACCCAGAATCTCACGGTAATTCTGATTTAGTGGCGTTTTTCTTCCGTCGTGCTTTTGAGATTTTGCGTCAGGGTGGGACGCTTGGGTTAATTGCTACAAATACTATTGCACAGGGTGATACTCGTAGCACTGGACTGCGTTGGATTTGTCAGCAAGGGGGAACAATTTACAATGCTCAAAAACGGTTAAAATGGCCCGGACTAGCAGCAGTTGTTGTCAGCGTGGTTAATATATGTCAAGGAAATTATAAACAGACAAAGCTGTTGAATGGGCGAGAGGTTCCCCGAATTTCTGCATTTTTGTTTCATGCGGGGGGAAATGAAAATCCGGCGGTGTTGCTGGCGAATGCTGAGAAAAGTTTTATTGGAAGCTATGTTTTGGGAATGGGTTTCACGTTTGATGATAGTAATCCAGAGGCGACACCCATTGCAGAAATGCAGCGTTTGATTGAGAAAGATTCAAAAAATGCAGATAGGATTTTTCCTTATATTGGGGGAGAAGAGGTAAATAGTAGTCCAACTCACGCGCATCGTCGTTATGTTATTAATTTTGGGGAGATGAGTGAGGATGAGGCGAGGTTGTATCCTGATTTGATGGAGATTGTAGAGCAGAAGGTTAAGCCAAAGCGATTACTTGATAATCGTGCTTCATATAGAAAATATTGGTGGCAATATGCAGAAAAAAGAGTAGATTTGTTTAGAGCGATCGCCCCACTTAATCGCGTGTTAGTCATTTCTCGCATCGGTCAACATGGCTCATTTACATTTTTACCTTCAAATATAGTTTTTTCTGAGGGTTTAGTAGTTTTCGCACTTCCCACCTACTCAGCCTTTTGCATCCTTCAATCCCGCATCCACGAAATTTGGGCAAGATTTTTCGGTTCATCCTTGGAAGATAGACTTCGCTACACCCCCACCGACTGCTTTGAAACCTTCCCCTTCCCCGAAAACTCGCAAACCAACCCCACCCTAGAAGCCGCAGGCAAAGAATACTACGAATTCCGCGCCGCCTTAATGATTCGCAACAACGAAGGACTCACCGACACTTACAACCGCTTCCATGATCCAGAGGAACGCGACTCTGATATCCTGAAATTGCGCGAACTTCACGCCGCAATGGATAAAGCCGTCCTCAATGCTTACGACTGGAGTGATATTCCTACCGACTGCACCTTCTTACTAGACTACAACGATGAGGAAGACCTCACCCCCAACGCCTCTGCTTATGAAGGAGAGGGGAGTAGTAGACAGCGGAAAAAACCTTGGCGCTACCGTTGGACAGAACAAGTGCATGATGAAGTTTTAGCACGCCTCCTCGACCTTAACCAAAAACGCGCGGAAGCGGAAATTCTTGGCGGTAAGGCGGCGGAGGGGAAAGCGAAGGCGAAGAGTGCGAAAAAGAAAACAGCTAAAACCAAATCTCAAAAGCTTGTTAAAGATTCGCCAATAATACCAGGGTTTAATGTGGAGTAATATTAATTTAAATTGCCTAAATATAAGCGGAGACAATGACAATTAAAGAACAAATTACACAAGAACTAGAAAAATTACCTGAACCCTTGTTGCAGGAAATTTTAGATTTCGTTCAGTTTCTCCAGGCAAAAAACCAGCAACGTAACATAAGAGAAATCACTATTATGAGTGAATCATCACTACAAAAAGATTGGTTAAAACCAGAGGAAGAAGCTGCATGGCAGGATTTGTAAAAGGTAATGTCGTTATCGTTCCCTTTCCATTTTCAGACTTAACTCAAACAAAACGTAGACGGAAAATTCTCTTTTCTCTCTTTTCTTGGCGTTCTTGGCGTCTATGTCCTGCGGACACGCTGCGCTAAGGCGGTTGATAATTTTTACAACTCAAATAGGACTGCGATATCATGCCTTACAGTCAATTCACCATCGACAGAGTAAAAAAAGATTTTCGCCTGACTACTGTAGAGGGAGTTCGCTTTTTTCCAGACTCGATTGAACCAGTGACTCCGAGTCCGAGACTACAAGGAATCTTAGAAGATTTACCGTGGGCTATAGCTGTAGATACAGAGAAAGCACGTTCTGAAGTGATCATAAATCCCGTGCTTCTGGAAGTGCGGCGCATTTTTAATCAGCAAATCAGCGTATTTTCCGGGGAAGAATTTAACGTTGATCCGAGTATTGGACTCAACGGTGTATGTGACTTCCTGCTTTGTCGTTCACCCGAACAATTAACCGTGGAAGCACCTGCAATTGTGATTGTTGAAGCGAAAAAATCTGATCTCAAATCTGGACTCGGACAATGCATTGCAGAAATGGTAGCCGCACAGCAATTTAATGAAGCCAAAGCACAACCCATAACAGCAGTTTACGGTACTGTAAGCAGTGGAACGCAATGGCGATTTCTCAAACTTGAGGGACAAACAGTCACAATTGATTTAATGGATTATCCTCTTCCTCCTATCGAACAAATTCTTAGCTTTCTGGTGTGGATGGTGAAAGCTGGTTGATTTTTACGTCATAAATTTTTCAAGTTATGAATTGACACTTGACAAAACTTTCGTCAACATAAGAAATACAGTTGATTGCTTGCTGTACCTCTAGTAAACGGCGATACACCATGCCAGCCACTACTCCAGCCGAAGTGCGATCGCACCTCACAGATGCCCTCCAACTTGACTTAGTAGGACCAACACCTAATGATACCACCTACGCCTGTGAAGTCCTGACGCAGCCACCTTCTAAGTGGTATCTCACTGGCTTTCTGGTACCTTTTGGTGCACCGCCTGAAGTGCGTTCTGATGACACAAGCAATGATGAACTTGACCAAATTAGCAACAGCGATGTAGCTGATGATGCTGGAACTCCTGAAACTGCTTCCGCAAGAAAAGCACTTTTTCCCTCTTCGATTGGCTTAAGCTTTCTTATCTCATCAGAGACTAAAGAGTTAGATGTGACGGTGAATTGGGGCGACTACGTTTCTAAAGTTGGCGAAACGGAATTAGAGAGTACAGAAACTGACAGCGAGTCGGAACAAATCTCAACTGAGTTATGGGAACGCATTCCCCAAGCTGTGGATGTACACATCATCTTACCCAAAGATAAGCAGAAAAAACAGCTAGATGTTCCTGGTGGTAGTGGGTTGCAGTTGTTTGTTTCGTGTCGCGCAGTACGTTCTCAAAATCTTCCCAAGGGTACTCGTTCGGTTTCCGTCTTTCTAGTTAACTATCGCACTCATAACCCTAATAAAAAACGAGATCCCAGTTTTGCTTTCCAAGCCAGTCTCAACATCCGTACCACCAAGGGCTTTGTTCCTCGTCCTGACTTGCGTGGACAGAATAGTTCAGATTGGGATGAAGCTGTCGCTAGTTTACAATACCGCAATGACTGCGAGTTCGCCGTCGGTCATAACGTCTCGGCGATCGCACTTCACTCTGATAACAAATGTCAGGAAATCTCCACAACTTGGATACCACAAGCCGAAGTTCCCAGAGTTGAACCAGCAGACATCGCAGGGTTGGAACTTTCAATGGAAGCACTGGCGGATGCTGCAGACGCGCAAACTGTGCGCCGGATGATAAATCCAATGGTGACAAGTTATCTCAAGTGGATAACTGACCAACAAGCCGCAGCCCCAAGCGAACCGCAACAAACCAAAGTCGCAACTGACTTGTTGAACCGTGCGAGAAAAATATGCGATACGCGGAGCGTCAAGCCTCCGGCTTATCGCATCGCCCTGGACTCCAAGCACTGGATGATCCATTGGTTTTTGAGGCGTTTCAAATTGCTAACCGTGCGATCGCTACTGCCCGCAGACAACGCCTCACCCACGACACCCTTCGGGTTCGCAAGTTTCGACTCGACGGAAACCGCCAAGACTCGAACTTGCTCACCGACAACATCTCACCCGAAGACTTTCCACCCCCCAAATGGCGACCGTTTCAGTTAGCATTTTTACTCTTAAATCTCGTTAGCATCACCAACCCCGAAAATTCTGATCGGGAAATTGTCGATTTACTCTTCTTCCCCACAGGTGGCGGGAAAACCGAAGCATACCTGGGTTTAGCTGCATTTACCCTTGTCTTACGCCGTCTGCGAGACCCCAGCATTTACTCTGCAGGTGTCAGCGTCCTGATGCGCTACACCCTCCGTCTCCTCACCCTGGATCAACTCGAACGCGCTGCAACTCTCATCTGTGCTTTGGAACTTCAACGCCAGCATAACCCCAAACTTGGCAATCACCCCTTTGAAATTGGGCTTTGGGTCGGGCAAAGCGCTACTCCCAATAAAATGGGTAGCAAACGCGACAAGGATGAGAATTCAGCCCACGCCCGCACTCATGCTTACCAACGCGATGACAAAGCCAAACCTAAGCCAGTCCCCCTCGAACGCTGTCCTTGGTGTGGTGCAGAGTTAACAACCAACTCGTTTCAGTTGTTACCAAATCCCGATGCACCTACTGACTTGCGATTAATTTGTGTTGGCAGTAAGAAACGTGCGGACGGCAAACCAGCGTGCGTTTTTAGAAGAAACAATTTTCTGCCCTTAATTGCAGTCGATGAACAGATATATCGCAGATTACCCTGTTTCATCATTGCGACAGTTGACAAATTTGCCAATTTACCCTGGGTAGGTCAAACGGGGGCGCTTTTTGGTAAGGTGACGCACTACGACGACCGAGACGGATTTTATGGAACTGGTGATCCAAAAATTAAAGGGCGATCGCTCGAAAAAAGACTACCCCCACCCGACTTAGTTATTCAAGACGAATTGCACCTGATTTCCGGACCACTGGGAACGATGGTAGGATTGTACGAAACTGCAATAGATGCTTTATGCAGCGTCACCAACAACGATAAAACCATCCGCCCGAAAATCGTTGCTTCCACTGCAACCGTCCGCCGCGCCGATCGCCAAATCCAAGCATTATGTGACGTTCTCTCCCGTTATACCCTTGCGGGTATAATGGGAGCTTCTAAGAGTCAAAATTAAGTTGTCTGTACTCCATTCCAACCCCAAGCTTCTGGCTTCATAGGCTGGGCATCCCCTAAGCCTCCACCAGCAGACACCATGAGTCCCACGGCGTTTAATGCTCGTTGCAAGATATTACGAGCCGCGTTTTCGTCCCTGTCGATGACCGCATTGCATTTATGGCATTCATGAGTACGCATCGACAGGGTTTTAGGTACTTTCGCCCCACAATTTGAACAATCCACAGTTGTGCCATGAGGATTAACTTTAACAACGTGAACGCTGCATTTGACTGCCACTGCTTCCAACTTGTGAATGAAACTACCCCAAGCCACATCTAGGATTGATTTGCCCAAAGGTGTACGGGCTAAACCCCGGATATTTAAATCTTCAACTGCAATTAAGTCATAGCGTTTAACCAGTTTGTGTGCCGTATTGTAGTGAAAATTTTCTCTCACCCGCCCCACTCGTTGGTGAATGCGAGCAATCTTGTTTTGCAGCTTCTTGTACCCATTAGACCCTTTGTGCTTGCGGGATAAAAATTTTTGTTGTCGGGCTAAATGATTTTGTGCGGTGCGGTATGGCTTGCTTGCGGGCACTGTTTCGCCCAATGATGTCGTCAGAAATTCTTTTAATCCTACATCCACGCCAACAGTAGATTTCACTTCATCTAATGGCAATGGTGATGGCACTGTGTCATCTTCTAGGGACAAGCACACATACCAACCATCCGCTTTTTTGACTATCGTTGCCTGTTTGAGATTAAACCCGACTGGTAATGGTCGATGCATGATTACGGGCATTGGGCCAATCTTAGACAAACGCAATACTCCGTTCTCTAAAAAAGCCCCTGCCTTGGGATTATTGACTCGTGGAAACACGAAAGAACGCATTTGTCCCGACTTCTTAAACTTCGGCCTGCCTCCCCTTTTGCCACTCTTGTCGGGAAACAACCATTTCTTCCAAGCCTTATCCAAGCGTTGCAGATTGACTTGCTGAGATTCTGCCCAAATATTCTTGTAATTGGGAAACAACTGTTTTGTTTGCTTCAGGTCTGACTGCTGAGTGTAGTAGTCAACTTTATCTGGTATTTCCCCAATGGGTTGAGAAACAGTACTGCAACGGTCAATTTGACATCTCGTACGCCGCAACCAATCAAGTCTTTGCCCTAATGCGTAATTGTAGTGCCTACGCAAGAGTTCGAGCCAGTTGTCCATAATGACAACCTGTTCGGGATTTGGCTTGATTCGGTAGCAGTAAGTGATTAGCATAGAACTATTTTAGTTTATCGCTTTAACTTCTATACCATGTATCAAAAAGGTTTTAGGTCAGTTTATAGTCTTACCGCTCATATTGTTTTTGTCACCAAATACCGCAGAAAAGTCATCAACAAAGAAATTCTTGAGAAATTAGCTCAGATATTTACTTCGACTTGCAATAAGTGGGAATGTAACCTCAAGCAGTTTAATGGGGAATCTGACCACGTTCACTTGCTTGTCAGTTACCCGCCACACGTGCAACTGAGCAAACTCATTGCCAATCTCAAGACGGTTTCTTCTCGATTAATTCGCAGGGATTATAGTGAGTATCTGAGCAAGTTCGACAAAAAACCTGTATTCTGGACTGGTTCTTATTTTGTTGCCAGCTGCGGTGGTGTCACAATTGAGCAATTAAAGAGATACGTTGAGCAACAATCGTCTCCCGAAAACTAAGGATTCGCTACCGCTCAATTTTATACTGGCGGCAATTCCCCACCCAGTTAGCGGACTCCTACCATATATTGATCGCGTTGTGCTAGTCCATCGCCTGCGCGAAGTCATAGCCCTAACTGGTTTTACCCGCTTTGAAGCCGCAATGCCCAATATCGAAGGCGAAATCGACGAATTAGCGATTAATGTCCGTCGCGCCGCCCTTGATTTTGAAACGAAGTGGATACCTGCAATTGAGAATAAAGGCGAAGGTGTCTTTATCTCGTTTCATAAGCAAGTTATGGACCAATGGTTCAAGCGCGATACGGTGAAAAAGCGAGCCGAAGATTTAAACCGTGGTTTTCTCAAATGGCTTGATAGTAAGGGAATTCCTCGGGATAAAGCCGCATTTCCAGGTGTAAAATACATCATGCTGCACTCCCTATCTCACTTATTGATTACAGCAGTGTCTCTTGAATGCGGCTATGCTGCAAGTGCCATCCGTGAACGCATTTATGCAAGCGATTATGGGTATGGAATTTTACTTTATACCGGTTCTTCGGGTTCAGAAGGGACTTTAGGCGGCTTAGTAGAAGTTGGTAGACACATTGATTACCATCTCGGAAAAGCCCTAGCCTTAGGAAGACTTTGCTCAAACGACCCAGTTTGCGCTCAACACGAACCGGATAACCCTCGCGAAGAACGCTTTCTGCACGGTTCTGCATGTCACGGATGTTTGTTAATTGCTGAAACATCCTGCGAACGCCGCAACCAATTTCTTGATCGTGCGCTGGTGGTGGACACGGTTGAAGAATTAGACGCTGCATTCTTTCCAGATGATATTTTTCCCGATGATCTCGTCACTAGTTAATTAGCACCGCCAAAAGCAGTGTTTTGTATAGCTACTTGCTGCACCTTAAAAAGTGACAAAAATTGACAAATTTCTATCATTCACTTGAATCAATCAATAATATAATATACTCTGATAGCGTCAAATACTAAATACATTCAAATTCTTAACTCGGCGCATCAGACCCTTGAGGAGAGGCAGAAGGCCTAAGGAGTGAAAAGCAAACCATGTCAAGCTTTTAGGGTTACTTTGCCGCTTGTTGTACCGAACTCTAAATTTTACCCATGCTTATGGTAGCGCGCACTCCTACACAAAAGCCCCAGATAAAGTCAACAGAAGGTTGCAACTGTAAAAATCTACCTTTGACTCAGCAGCAATCCAAAAGGTGCATGACTCTACCTCCCCAGTTGAGGAACTGAATATCGCAACCAACACCTATGTCCTCAATAAGTTTTTGCAGCATAAAGTAGATTTCGTCTATGACTCAGCCTTCTTCTCAAAAGCAAGCCGAGCAACAATTGAATCAGTCAATTAATCAGCCAAAAGGGCTTCAAGAGTCTGCTCATCCTCAGCAGGGGCGACAGGAATTGAGTTTGAAGACCAAGGCAATCGCTTGGGCTATGCTTGTTAGTATGGTCCCCGTGCTAACAGTAGGGACAACCACTTACTACTTTGGTAGCCAGTTGACTGCCAAACAGATTTCTCAAGCTAGACTTGCGGATACCACAGGTCTGGCAAAAGCTGAACTTGCACTAAACAAACTACTGTCACTCCTGTTAATTGAAACGGGGGTGACGGCAGTGTTGGCAGCTGCGATCGCTACAATTTTAGGGATTCGCGCCATTCGTCCAGTCCTGAATGCTGCCGCAGTCTCTACCACTATGGTGAATAGGTTACGTCGAGAAAGCGCGGATTCTCCCACCTCCACCGTCAGCAAAGATGAACTGGCTGTCTTAGAGACAAACATCAACTTCGTCAAAGAACAGCTTCCGGATTTACTGTGGAAACAAGAAGCCGAAGCCGAATGCTCCCAGGTGTTTCACAACATTAGCCGCCGTATTCGCACATCGCTCACTCAAGAAGACCTCCTCAGAACCACTGTTGAAGAAGTTCGCAAAGCCCTAAGAATTGACCGCGTGGTCATCTTTCGTTTTGATTCTAACTTGGATGGAACTTTTGTAGAAGAATCTGCGGCATCTGATTTGCCAAAAATCTTATGGACTACCATCTCAGACCCCTGTTTCAACGGAGGGTATGTCGAACAATACCGAAATGGTCGCGTTCGTGCTATTGATGATATTTATCAAGCTAATCTTACTGATTGTCATATTGGGTTGCTAGAGCGATTTGCTGTCAAGTCCAATCTCATCGCGCCCATTCTCAAAAACGACCAGTTATTCGGCTTATTGATTGCACATCAGTGCTTTGAACCCCGTATTTGGCAGCAGTATGAAATTGATTTGTTTGCTCAGATAGCTACGCAAGTGGGATTCGCTCTTGACTATGTTAAGCTGCTAGAACGGATAGATACAAAAGCCGATCAAGCTCAGGCATTTATAGATATAACCCGCCGCATTCGAGAATCGCTCAACGAAGAGGATGTCCTAAAAGCCACCGTTGAAGAAACCCGCAAAGCACTGAGCGCTGACCGAGTGCTGGTTTATGGCTTTGACAGCAACTGGTATGGAACAGTGATTGCAGAATCAGTGATTCCAGGTTTTCCGAAAGCGTTGCGAGCCAAAATCAAAGATCCCTGCTTTGCTGAGGGCTATGTGGAAAAGTACCAAGCAGGTCGAGTTCAAGCCACTAATAACATTTATGAAGCAGGTTTGACCGCTTGTCACATTAGTCAACTCCAACCCTTTGCTGTCAGGGCAAATTTGGTTGCGCCCATTCTCAAAGATGACCAGCTATTTGGCTTATTAATTGCACATCAGTGCTCAGGACCTCGTGATTGGCAGCAATATGAAATTGATTTGTTTACCCAGATAGCTACGCAAGTAGGATTTGCTCTCGACCATGCCAGACTCCTTCAGCGAATCGATGCTGAAGGAGTGCGAACTCAATTACTTACGGACATAACCCGCCGCATTCGGGAATCGCTCAACGAAGAAGACGTCCTCAAAACCACCGTTAATGAAGTTCGCAAAGCACTGGGCGCTGACCGAGTGGTTGTTTATGGGTTTGACAGCGACTGGTATGGAACTGTGGTTGCAGAATCAGTTGTTCCAGGTTTTCCGAAAGCGTTGCGAGCCAAAATCAAAGACCCCTGTTTTGCAGAAGGCTATGTAGAAATGTACCAAGCAGGTCGAGTTCAAGCGACCAATAACATTTATGAAGCAGGATTGAGCGATTGTTACATTGGTCAACTCGAACCCTTTGCTGTCAAGGCAAATTTGGTTGCGCCCATTCTCAAAGATGACCAGCTATTTGGCTTATTGATAGCGCATCAGTGCTCAGGACCTCGTGATTGGCAGCAATATGAAATTGATTTATTCGCTCAGATAGCTACGCAGGTCGGATTTGCTCTCGACCATGCCAGACTCCTATACCGGGTAGAGCAGGCGTACCAATCTGCTGAAGCGACCTCTGACGAGCAGCGTGAACAAAAAGAAGCACTCCAGCGTCAGGTGTTAGAACTGCTCAGAGGTAGTGACACCGCTGTCCAAACCCTTTCAGGTGAGGCGAAGAGCCAGGTGGAGTCCCTTACAGGTGCCTACAATCAAATTAAAACGTTAGTTGATTCGGCGATGATAATGGTGATTTGTGCCCAACAAGCAGAACTCCAAGAACAGCAGCTCAGTCAAATAGTACAGGATGGGCATGAGTCCATAGACCCAATTTTAGAAAACTTCTGTGATATCCAAGTAAGAGTTATGGAAGCTGCCGAGAAGGTCGAGCGTCTAGACCAACCTTTTCAAAAGCTTTCCCATATAGTGAGCTTTATTAGTAATATCGCATCTCAAATAAAGCTCCAAGCTATGAATACAGTACTTGAAGCGAGTCGAACCCCAGAAGCTGGTCAACAATTTGCTTGGCTCGCTGACGAAGCACTTTCTCAAGTGCATCAATTAGACGCGAGTATTGTAGAAATAGAATCACTCGTTGCAGAAATTCAAACACAAGCCAATGAAGTTATTCCTGTTATGGAATACGGGGCAGAACAGGCAATGACCGGGATTAGATTGGCGCAGGAAACTCAGCAGAAGTTCAATCAGATTGTTATTATTAGTGACCAAATGAAAAAACTGGTCGAGGAGCTTGTCCACACGGGTCCAGTCCAAGCAAAAACTTCAACCTCAGCAAGCCAATCTATTCTAGAAGTTGCGAGTATTGCCAGCAAGACTTCAGAGCAAGTCATGGCAGTGGCTAAGTCTTTAGACAAGCTGTTAACAATCGCACAAGATCTGCAGGAGGATGCTGAGTGAGAACCCCACTGTTGGACTCATTGCGCTGCCTCACCGTATTCGTTATTGGGTGTGCAAGACGGTTATTATAGCGCTTGGTGGTGTTGGGTGCAATACATATCTGTAGTGAAAGTGCATGCACTTTCACATTATTCGTGGTGATGTATGTGATTCAAATGAGAATCGCTATAATTTCCAAACTTGTCCGGAATAACCTTCCTACAAACTAGAACGAGATGGCGGGACGTTGATAGAAATAAACCGATGGTTCCCTAGCTCTAAACTTTGTTCTAATTGTCATTACCAAATTTCGGAGTTGTCGTTAGATGTAAGAACTTGGACTTGCCCAAGTTGTGGTACTCATCATGATAGAGATGGTAATGCTGCAATGAATATTAGAGCAGCTATGTTTCAGAATGCTGTCCTCCTCTGGGACGGGGGAGGCGCTCCGCCAATGGAGAGGAAGTAAGACCAACTCGCGGGCGTAAGCCTAAGATGAGGTGAGACCAGCGCTGCAGGAGGGTTTCCCGACAGCCAGGCGACTGGCGTTCGCCTTCAGGCGTGCGCTTTGCGCATACCCGGAGGGCATTCCTCCGTGAAGTTGGAAGCCCCGTCCGCGCCCGACGGCGGGGTAGTTCACTGAGAAAAGTAAAAATCTGGCAAAAGTCTGAAAACAATGTATGCAAAGCTTGACAGATTTAAACATACCGCAGAAATTATTCGGTGATGGTTGAGCTAATCGGTGCATTGACGGCGTATATAAACTACGCTACAAGTGGCACGAAAGATTAACCGGGGAAATCTGAAATTTGTAGAACTTATTTTTTTGTTTGAAATGCTGAATATTAAAATGAACCAACAGGGAATTTGCAATGCTTTAATTAAAATATGTAGATAATTTTGCTTCTTTGTAGTTAAAAGCCTGTGTTACTTCATAGTATTGATTCCTACACTCTGTCTGAGTGCCTCAAAGAACTCTTCAAGACAATCTTGCAGAACGATGGCACTCTCCAAAAAAATGTATCCAGTGTTTGCCTCATATTGGCACAGTCAGTACAAAATGCTGTGCTAGAGTGACAACACTGGCGCTAGCGTGAGGGATAGGATATGGTCGTAGAAAGGTGTTTGGGTGTTTATTATAAACCCATTTCTCATCTTCACAAAGGATGAGAAAGCCTTTTCGACTTGACGAAACGGAGTTTTGCCTCGGGTGTTGCACAAAAAGCAAAGCTTAAGTCAATGAGTGGCAAAAAGGTGCTGTTTGCGTCATATTTATGCAAGTTCCTCTGCTCCAATAGCTATATTGACCGGACAAAAATTCACAAATTCTGATTATGGCAAGTAAATTAGTCTCTGTTAGAGAATACACTGTTAAGGCACATAAACGACTGATTCATACCCGGGTTTTCAACTTTCTGTGTAAGGAATGCGGTATTCCGGCGAAGCGCGAGACTTACGGATCTCGACCTTTGTATTGTGAACAATGTCGTCCTCCTCAACCACCCAAAAAATCGTTAATGAAGCCTCAAAAGGCTAAACCTAGACCCATGACCTATAAATCTAAAACTGATTTGGATTGAGTTGACGCCATATGACTACCAAGGGAAAACTAGAGCCACCACCCCAAACCTTGCTGGAGCCACTTTTGGAATTACGGGACTACTATACTGCTCTTACTGAAGAGTATGAACGTTTATGGCAAACGGCGCGATCGCAACTTGTACATGTAGAAGCCTTGTTATCCAACTGGTCTGGTGTCGATGAACGCGACAATCTAAGGGCTGTCGTTGAGATGTTGTCTTTTGCACCCACTCCTAGCCAGCAAGACTCCCTGTCAACCACTCAATATCAATCGGATGTTGAACAACAACAAGCTATCGACTCAGAACTCCAAGACGATGAAGACCAACAGATAGATTTGGATGATGTTGAACAACAACAAGCTATCGACTCAGAACTCCCAGACGATGAGGACCAGCAGATAGATTTAGATGAGGAGTCATCGGACGAAGAAAACACAGTAGTTACATCACCCACTCCATCCCCACAAAAGGAGATACCAACTCAGAATAACGATCACTCTATGCCTGGGGATATTCCAATGCTGCCCCAGTACCAAGTTCTCACGCGAATGCAAGCGATAGAGAAAATATTGCGAGAGAATGCTGGAAGTGTCTGTCATATAGACTTCGTTGTGCGCTCACTTTTTGGCGATTTAGAGCCAAGTGTGTTCAAAATCGTCAAAAGTCGCATCCAGTCCTCTCTGACACATGGCAAAGAAAAGAGTTACTGGGCAGCCGTTCCCGATGAGCCAGGATGTTACACCCTGGATTTAAGCTTGATAACACCAGCAAATGGTAAGGTCAAATCCAAGACAATCAAACCTCAAAAGAAGAAACCCTTCCTACTCCCTAAGTCAAAAAGGGCATCAATGCTGCCTGAATATGAAGGTAAGTTTTTGATTGATGCCATCTGCATACTCTTGCAGAAAAATTCCGGGAAAATCTTCAGCGTAGCTGATGTCATCACAGGACTTTATGGAGAACTCAATGCTGAACAACTAACAGAGATAAAAACTGCAGTGCATAATGAACTTTCTAGAGGTCATCGGATAGGAAGATTCTCTAGAGTTCCTGACAAAGTTGGTTATTATACTTGGGATTTAAGTAAATTCCGGAGAAAATAGCCCCCATGTCGCAACTTGAGAAGTCAAAAGGAGCCTGCACTGTGGAATGGCAAATGCAAAATTCGCAAATTTCAACTCACCTTCTTTTAGCTGAGTTACAAATACAGGGCGACTCCGAATGACTTCTGCAAGCATTGCTGATGTTCTGGATAAAACTAGTGAGGCTAAAGCATAAATCCAGCAAAGCTACTGCGCATTTACTGGGCGAGGTCCAGGTTGTACTGTGACTTGCACAGTTGTGTCATTACGTTGCAGTTGCATTTGCACATTTGCCCCAACGCCACTTTTATCAATTATCTGCTGCACTGTATCCGCAGTGGTAACAGATTGATTGTTGATTTGTTGGATGACATCTCCTGGACGTATTCCGGCTTTGTCAGCCGGAGAACCAGGAAGAACGCGGACAATAAGAATACCTTGGTCTGCTTGCACGCGGACGTTACTATTTGACAGGCTGTTAATCCGTTGCTTAAGTTCAGGTGTGAGGGATACCATCTGAATCCCTATGAAGGGATGTTCAACTTTACCCTGAGTAATTAATTGCTGGGCAATTCGTTGAGCAGTATCAATGGGAATCGCAAAGCCTATTCCTTGAGCGCCCTGGATAATAGCTGTGTTCATCCCAATAACTTGACCACGAGCATTTAGCAGTGGTCCGCCGGAGTTTCCAGGATTAATGGCTGCATCAGTCTGAATATAACCAACCCGGTTATTTGATGCACCGATATCACTAATAGAACGATCCGTTGCACTAACAACGCCTACTGTTACTGTTTCTTGCAAACCTAAGGGATTACCAATTGCGATCGCCCACTGTCCTGGCTTAACTTGCTGAGATTTTGCCAGTTCTACAGTTGGGAGGTTATTTACTGGAACTTGCACAACCGCAATATCAGTCAATTTGTCTTGTCCCAAGACTTTTCCTTCAACAGTACGACCGTCGGACAATGATACCGATACTGTATCAGCATCATTGACAACGTGAGCATTTGTGAGAATCTGTCCATTAGCATTAATCACAAAACCAGAACCAACACCACGCACCACTTTCTCTTGAGGCTGTGCTGGTATCTGCCGACCAAAAAACCGTTGATAGAATGGGTCATTTAAGATCTCTGGGACTTGGCTTCTGACAGTTCTGGAAGTATTAATTTGCACTACCGCAGGTTCAACCTTATTTACCACAGCAACTACAAAGTTATTATCCTCTGGAGTTGGTGTCAGAGGACGGTTATTTGGAGTAGCAGACTGTTGGACTGGTTGAGCATTAGCAGTATTAGTCTCCCGTGAAGGTTGCACGTTTCTCGATGAGTTTATTGAGCAGCCACTCAAAAATGCTATTCCTACTCCAATAAGTGGTAGGAATAAGTGAGTTAACGATTTTTTTTCAGAGATTTTGCCGAGTTGATTTATTTTTTTATCTAGTGCATCTATCTTTAGATTGATCAAATTTTGATTCTTCTTTGAGCGTATTCTTTTCATTAGACTGTGTTTATCGAATATGTCAAACAGAAAATCCCTCTTTTTCTATGCTTATACCAACTCAAGCTTCTTGTCATCTATAATAAGAAAGCTATTATTAAAGAATAATTAGTATTGTTAAAAGGGAACAGGCAACAGGGAATAGGGAACAGGGTGGTTATGTGAGGGGATTTAAAACCCGTCACTATCGCTCGTTCTTAAGAACGGGGCTTTGGATCCAAGTGGTCTCGGGGGTAGAAGCTGTAAGCAGCAACTATCCCAAGAGGAAAACAGCGCGCTCAGGTTAGGGTAGGGTGTAGATGGCTTAGATCTATTTATTATTTTCCCCTACCCTAGTAAAGTCAGCTTATCCAGCGGTTCGGCTTATAATACCGAGCTGACGATCCACAGGATTAGAGTCGTCAGCATCATCAAAAGTCCCCGGAATGGGAACATCTACGTTTTCTTCATCATGAACAGAGTCATTCAAGTCATTCAAGTCATTCTTATTTCCAGAAGCTTCTTTATCTGGATTAGGGTTAATTACACTTGGATCAGCGCTTTCATGAACTGATAAATTAATGGGCTTGCGTGGTTCCTGAGTCATTTTTGCCTCTTTGTTAAACTTGCATAAACTGACTACTTATACAAGTTAAAACTTGGGCTGATGCTATTCCCTCTAGCAACAGACGTACCCTTAAGGAAGATATTTCCGGTATTCAAATATCAAAAGTGATTTGAAACCATCTTCATCAGGACAACCTTTCTTATTCTTAACCTTGACTTCGTAATTCGTAATTACGTTGGTAAATACGAATTACGAATCACTCATTATTGACTATTAATGCTGGTTGTGCTGCGATGTTTTATAGCTGCATTCTCTTGTTGATCATCTTCTAAGATGACAGGTACGGGCTGAACGTGCCAAATATCTCGGGCGTACTCGCGAATTGTCCGGTCTGAGGAAAAGTAGCCCGTGCGCGCTGCGTTGAGAATTGACATCCTCAACCACTTGTCTTGATTGCGATATGCCTCACTCACCTGTTGTTGACACTCAATGTAGGACTGGTAATCAGCAAACAGTAAATAGTCATCCCGGTTTTTGAGAGATTCTACCAGTGGTTTGAATAAATCCCTGTCACCTTTGGAGAAGTAACCGGATGCAATCTGGTCAATTGCTTGTTTGAGTTGAGGATTACTGTTGTAATAATCCCACGGATGGTAGCCTTGAGCTTTCATTTGTGAAACTTGTTCAGTCGTCAGTCCAAAGAGGAAGAAGTTTTCGTGTCCGACGCGATCGCGAATTTCTATATTCGCCCCATCCAGTGTACCAATCGTCAATGCCCCATTCATGGCAAACTTCATGTTGCTCGTACCAGAGGCTTCCTTACCAGCAGTCGAGATTTGTTCCGAAACGTCAGCCGCTGGATAGATGCGCTGTGCTAACGCTACATTGTAGTTTGCTAAGAAAACGACTTTGAGGCGAGATGCCTCCGGCACGCTACCGCGAACGCCTACATCCGGATCATTATTCACCACATCCGCTACTGAGTTGATCAACTGAATAATCAACTTTGCCATTGCATAACCAGGTGCAGCCTTACCAGCAAAAATCACAGTTCGCGGTACAACATCCGCATGAGGATTCTGTTTGATTTGGTTATAAAGTGTAATTACGTGCAGCAAATTCAAAAGCTGACGCTTATACTCGTGCAGTCGCTTCACCTGTATATCAAACAGAGAATTGGGATCAACATGAATACCATTCGTTTGCAAAATGTACTCTGCTAAGTCCTGTTTATTCTCCTGCTTAATTTGTCGCCATTGATCACGAAATTCTTGGTCGTCCACAAAAGCTTCTAACTGCTTGAGTTCTTCCAAATTTTTAATCCAACCCTTACCGATTTTATTTGTTATGTGGAGGGCTAGTTTGGAGTTGGCGACCAAAATCCAACGACGCGGGGTGACTCCATTGGTTTTGTTACTGAATTTTTCGGGAAACAATTCGTAGAAGTCTCGAAACAAGTCATGTGTCAGTAGTTCGGTGTGTAATGCTGCGACACCGTTAATAGCATGACTACCCACACAAGCAAGATGAGCCATTCTTACCCGTTTGTCTGCACCTTCTTCAATCAGCGACAGTCGGGCAACTTTTTCAATGTCTTGAGGATATTTAGCACGAACTTCGTCCAAGAAACGCTGGTTAATCTCAAAAATAATCTCCAAGTGTCGAGGTAGAAGTCTGCCAAAAATGCTTAAAGACCAACGTTCCAAAGCTTCAGACAGCAATGTATGATTGGTAAAACCAAAGGTTTTTTGGGTGATGTCCCAAGCTTTATCCCATCCTAGCTGGTGTTCGTCTACCAATAGCCGCATGAGTTCGGCTACACCAATGGTAGGGTGGGTGTCATTAATTTGCAGGGCAAATTTATTGGGGAAATTGTCAAAGTTGTCGTCGTGTTGCAGGAAGTTGCGGATGATATCTTGCAGAGAACAGGAAACAAAGAAGTATTGCTGCTGTAAACGCAGTTCTCGACCTTGGTAATTATTGTCGTTGGGATAGAGAACTTTGGTAATATTTTCAGAGAAGACTTTATCAGCAACGGCATTGGCAAAGTCTCCACTGTTGAAAATCTGCAAGTTAAATTCATCACTCGCTTTGGCACTCCACAAACGCAGAGTGTTCACAGTGTTGGAGTTGTAACCGACCATTGGTGTGTCGTATGGTGTCCCTAAGACAGTTCTTTCTGGAATCCAACGCACTTGGTAGCGTCCCTGCTCATCTGTGAAAGCTTCGGTGTGTCCACCAAATTTAACTTCCATAGTGTAATCGGGACGAGGAATTTCCCAAGGGTTTCCAAAACGTAGCCAGCGATCTGGAACTTCCACTTGAGTACCATCGCGAATCACTTGCTGAAAGATGCCGTATTCGTAGCGAATACCGTAGCCAATGGCAGGAATTTCCAAAGTCGAGAGGGAATCTAGAAAGCAAGCGGCTAGTCGTCCTAAACCACCGTTGCCTAATCCTGGTTCATCTTCCTGTTCCATTAAGTCATACAAATCATACCCTGACTCTTGCACTACTTGACGGGCAACATCATGAAGTCCAATATTTGTCAAGTTTTTGCCTAGTTGTCGTCCAATAAGGTATTCTGCAGACAGGTAGCAAACGACTTTGACATCCTTTTTAAAGTAGGTTTGCTCGACAGTCTTAAGCCAACGGTGCAGCAGGCGATCGCGTACAGTATACGCCAGTGCCATATAGTAGTCGTGTGCTGTTGCCCAACCTTTATCTTTTGCCTGAATGTAATAGAGGTTATCAAAGAAAGCACGTTTGAGGGTTTCGACGTCCATTCCCGTGCGATCGTCCTCCACTTGGATGGCGGCGTGTTCTGTACGACAAATGTGCTTTTTCCAATGAGGAATGTGCTTGCCATTGTGTTTTTTTAAGCCGTTGCCATTATTCATGGTTACAATTTCCAAAGAGTCGTGACGAGGTGAAGTTACCACTGCAACTTTAGAAGAACGGATAGATTTTTTACCTCTAACCAAGGAAACAATAGCGCAACGAAGTGTCAAATTGTTTTCAATGAAATTTTATGAGTGACAGCATTCTTAGAAATTTTGTTTTAAGCTTCTTCTCTAACCTTGGATATTAGGAAGTACTTTTGTAATATCTCCCCAATTAACAAAAACAAGACCCCACTCAGAATTCCTATTCCCATGATGTTCAATTCAACGCTACCAAATCCTAAAAAAGCAGGATTTATAAGTGTTATCAGGAGCAATGAAATAGACGAAAAACTACTTGTCATTAAAGACAGCTTGACACTTGTTTTTGAGAAGTTATAGCGTCCCGTTTGAGCGAGCAAAAAAGCAACAAAAGGAGCAAACACCCCTCCTACATATGCTGCATAAAAATACACAATTAAATTAACAATTTCCCCACCTTTCAAAGCAACGGCAAGACCAAACAGAGCATTTGCAGCAGTGACGAGTAGCCGACTCCAAACAGATGCAGGCAGAATGTTGAAGTCCAAAATAGTCTTGCTTTGCACTCGCAATATGCTGCTGCCAATACCCAGCGCTGGAACCAGTAAAGATATAATCAGAGCAATACCCAAAGGCTTGTCGGTACCACCGCCAACCCAGGCTAGGATAAATGGGAGAGTTTCTTTACCATCAATGCCAGCAGGGAAAATTCCTGCGTTATGTGCCGCTACAACAACTGTTGAAGGTAAAAAAGCAAGCAGTAGTAGCAAAATTGCGGCCAAAGTACACCCTTGATACAGACTGTTTACATCTTTTGCTTGGAGAAGAAACTGCTGATACTTCATATCTATAGGTACCAGCAGAATTGTAGACAATGAGATGCCCACTATAGTTGGCAAACTCATATGTTTGAGTGAGCTAGCAAATTCTATGGGCGATCGCACATAATCACCAAAACCATGTAACACCCACAATCCATAAACCAAAGCCAAAAAATTCAGAATCAGTAACCCTCGCAATATCCAGCCTGCTTTTTCCATTGGGAGTAGGGAAATGATTGCAAACAGGATAGCCAAAACAACCATCGTCGGGAGAGTAGCTATTCCGAAGACCTTGAGGATAAATGCTCCAGAAATCAACTGAACAGCTTCAATGCCAATCAGCGATGACCAGGACATTAGGCTCACAAAAACTTTTACCCCATCTCCGTAGGCAGAACCTAGCAATGTCCAAATTGGCTCTGCTCGTTTCCAGTAAAATTTTGCCAGTCCTAAAAGAGCTATTGTACCCAAGCCAAGGGAGACAGTATAGAGACTGCCAGCAGCCCCTAAAGTTAGGGATTTCTCAGCGGTTCCCAAAAGAAACCCCAAACCGTAATGCGCGGATACCAGCAAGGCTGCTAGTGAAAAAGTATCCAGTCTGCGGTCAAAAGCCATATTGGCATCTGCTCCACAAATTTTTTTAAATTTCCCCGTGAATTTTAACTGGTTCGTGGCTAAACTTCATTAACTCGTAGAGATCATAAGCATATAAATCTTCCTGACTTGGCTCGTCAGTTTGACTTGTTGCCACAATAGGGTCATTGTATGCTTTGGTTCTACCAATCAATAAAAGTTTTTTTCCTGCACACTCTCCAATTAACCTGAACTGATGATCTGGAAAGAAGTTGACTTCATCAGTATATAATGATGTCTGATTTTTGATTGGCATATTTTCTCCTGAATTCTAAGAATTGCTGCGACTCGTTCAAATTGATTTTCAACCATTACGGGAAAGGATGCTGATTCTTTTGAGTAGAGGGAATTGCAAAAATAGAGATGCACACAATTGTGATGTTTTTTGACTTTTGAATTGACAAAAGATACAGGATATTCCCTAAACGAAATCAACAGCCTCTTATGTCTACACTGCCAGTAGTGACAGCTATTCTAGTTAGGAGAACCTAGGGACAACGGCTTGAAATCAGCTGATGTCACAGGTACTCCTTCCAATGCCGACGGAGTTAGCTGACGGGCTAAGACTGGAAGGTGTCTCTCCATTCAAGATTCGCCCCAATACATTGGTTCCTCCGCTTCTAACCCAGGTTAGAAGTTTTTCAACAACTAGACTGGATTGAATTAGGCAAGTTTTACCCATACATTAACTAAAACTATACTGAAACGTCCAAACAGTCAATCCTTCTTTTGGTCTCACCTCAGGACGAGTGCTATTTAACAACTTATCTGGTTAATATTTACGGTGAATTGTATTAAGAATGCTCTTATGGTGGATGCTTCGGTAATTGGTGAAGAAGTCATTACGGTTCGATTTACCACTTGTGGAACAATCTTTAACTTTGGTTCCTACCTACGCTACATATCTTATTGTTGAAGAGTTGGATGGTTCTGGAGTCATTGGGGTTGTGATTACAAGGTTGATTTTGCGCCATTTTGGTTCACGTATGGGCATGAACCCGCGTACTTGAGTTATCGTTATTGAGTTCTGGGAGTTTCTGACGTTTTTTGTTCACTCATTTGTCTTTCTCTTGATTGGCGATCAGATACGGTTTGCCAGTTTGGAGGAAAACTTAACAATCATTGCAGTGACAGTGGGGGTAATGATTTTGATTCGGGCAGCTGCAATCTTGTCTTTGAGTCAGTTAAGCAATCTTCTACAAGCAAAAGAAACACCATTTCCCTGTTCCCTGTTCCCTGTTCCCTGTTCCCTGTTCCCTGTGTTTATTAGGAGAAGATTTGAAAAAGACAGGTAAATTCTTCTACATTTAGAATATTCGAGATATCTAAGAGACGTTTGTTTCTGATAAAATCCTTACGGTAAAGACATACTCCGACGTAACATAACGGTCATAAAAGAGTTGTATCTATCGAAGTTATGATAACAGCTAATGTTGACAATCCATTAGATCAAGACTCCTCTAATTGGTCTGCCTTGTTGCAGCAACTGTTAGAGCGTCAATCACTTTCGGTATCTCAAGCTTCTAACTTAATGTCTGGTTGGCTCAAAGAAGCCATTCCCCCTGTGTTATCGGGTGCTATTTTAGCAGCGATTCAAGCCAAGGGAGTGTCTGCCGAAGAGTTACTTGGCATGGTTGAGGTTCTATATTCCCAATCTAACAAACCAACGCAACGAGATTCCATTGTTGGCACCTCACCACTTGTTGATACTTGTGGTACTGGGGGAGATGGAGCATCAACATTTAATATTTCCACTGCTGTTGCTTTTGTGACTGCGGCTGCTGGGGTAAAAGTGGCTAAGCATGGTAATCGTTCAGCATCTGGAAAAACTGGATCAGCAGACGTGTTAGAAGCTTTGGGTGTTAATCTTAAAGCAAGTCTGGAGAAAACTCAAGAAGCTGTGAGCGCAGTTGGCATGACTTTCTTGTTTGCACCTGATTGGCATCCTGCTCTCAAAGTTATCGCTCCTTTGCGAAAAACTCTGAAAGTACGCACAGTTTTTAATCTGTTAGGTCCATTAATCAACCCCTTAAAACCAACAGGACAGGTTATTGGTGTCAACTCTCCGGCTTTGGTAGAAACTTTTGCTAAAGTTCTAAATCAACTAGGGACTCGCCGAGCAATTACACTTCACGGACGCGAAAAATTAGACGAAGCAGGGTTGGGAGATAAAACTGACTTGGCTGTGTTGTCAAATCAACAAATACACCTGCTCGAACTTTCTCCACAAGAGTTAGGCTTAAACCCCGCTCCCATTAGTGAACTACGGGGTGGGGATGTCGAAGAGAATGCAGAAATTCTCAAAGCTGTTCTTCAAGGTAAAGGGACTGGGCCACAGCAAGATGTGGTTGCTCTCAATGCAGCGTTTGCGCTGTATGTGGGCGAAGTAGTACCAGATCAAGGAGATGAGTATCAAACTTTTTCTCAAGCTGTTATTGTTGCCAAGGAAATTCTCCAAAGTGGACTTGCTTGGAAGAAGTTGGAACAGCTTGCTCAATTTCTTAAGTGAAAGATAATCTGCAAGAACGATAACATTTGTAGAGACGTCGCAGTGCAACGTCTCTACACGCCTAATTCGGATAAAGCTATCACTGCAATCAATACCACCTTTGACCATGCAACTTATTGGTTGTTATAAAAAGTCATAAAAATTTATAAATCTTACGTAATTGCTCGTAAATCATTCCAAATTTCCGTAAAAATTCAAACGGCTGTTGAGGAATAGATATAGAATAAATTCCATAAAATTTATAACAAGGAACGTTAATGAAATGAACTACCAGATAGAAAGGAATTTTATTATTGTTACAAAAAGCATTGCTTTTTAAATGATTTAAGCATCTATTGGAATTAAAGGAGTCTTTCTGGGCGCAATACTTTGTATCCCGAAAGCCTAAGTAAATACGCTTGATTTATATTAATGGTTTTCAAGAAATATGCTGAAACAATTTTCCTGGAATTTTAACAATTTTCCATTAGGCAAAAAGCTAACTGTATTACTGCTCGTTATATTTATTGCAGGAATTACTCTGAGTGGTATAGCTTTGTCTGGGATCTTAAATTACAAAGCTCAAGATGAAGTGAGTTCAAATGGTAAATTGCTGTTCAAGACTATAAACTCTGTGCGTTCTTACACAAATGATGAAGTCAATCCCGAGTTGGAAGCACGCTTAGGAAAGGATGAATTTGCAGCACAGACTATCCCTGCTTACTCAGCACGGAAAGTTTTTGAAAAGCTACGAAATGAGGACGATGCCTATAAAGATTTTTTCTATAAGGAGGCGATGCTGAATCCGACAAATCCTCGGGATAAAGCTGATAGCGTTGAGACAGAACTTATACAAAAATTCCGTAAGGAGAAAAATCTAAAATTTTTGTCAGGATTCCGTTCTTTTGATCAAGAACAGTTTTATTACATTGCGCGTCCTTTAGCCATAACTGAATCTAGTTGCTTGAGATGTCACAGCACACCAGATGTTGCGCCTAAGAAGATGATTCAGATTTATGGAACAGAACATGGATTTGGGTGGAAATTAAATCTGATTAATGGCGTTCAGATAGTGTCTATTCCTGCTAGTCAAGTTTTCCAGAAAGCGAATCAATCGTTTTTATTGGTGATGGGAATTGTGACTATAATTTTTGCGATCGCCATATACGTCGCTAACTTCTGGCTAAAGCGATATGTTGTACAACCCATTAAGCGTGTCGTCCGTGTTGCAGAAGCTGTGAGTACTGGTGATATGGATGCAGAGTTTGAAAAAGTGGGTAACGATGAAGTCGGCAGTTTGGTGGAAGCTTTTACACGCATGAAGATAAGTTTAGTTATGGCAATCAGGAGTTTTGAACGGTACCGTGGAGGAAATTAGTGAACTATAGCAATCCGATTTGATTAGCTGAATCACTCGTAGAGAGAGGGAACAGGGAACAGGGAACAGGGAACAAGGAACAGGGAATAAAGGTGTACCTAGCTAAGCAAAAATCTGCGGAGGAGTCCTATATATGTTTACTGATTGTTGAGAATTATAGCGGTTTGAAATTGCGTGCAATACAGTAGAGACCGTACTATACGGTCTCTACACACCGTTGTATATTTGATTCAAACGAGAATCGCTATAAAAATTTATAATGGCTCGCAAATTACAAAACAAAACAATTGACTACAAATCTAACTTAAACTGGTCATCAGAAACGGAACTCGTCGGGTTAGTATTTGAGTTCGTCACACAAGCAGATGCTTCTATTTACCCTCAGTACACCATTGGACTGCACGCTTGGTTTCTTGACCAAGTGCGTTCTTATGATCCAGAACTCTCTGGGTACCTCCATGATGGCGAGTCAGAAAAGCCGTTTACGATTTCTGCATTAGATGGAGAATTAGTCAGCAGTGGTAGGCTAGTGCAACTAAGCGCCAACAACTCTTACTACTGGTATGTCACAGTGTTGTCGAGTCGAGTCTCACAATGGATGGAACAGTGGGTGCAAAATCTACCAAAAGAACTTAACTTGCGGAATGCATCCTTACAGATTCGTTCTTGCAATATTGCTCATGCTCCCACGACTTATACTCAACTGCTAAACTCTGAACATGGAGAAACTGTTACCTTAAAATTTCTCAGCCCGACCAGTTTCCGTCGCAAAGGTCATCATTTCCCCTTACCAATGCCAACGAATGTTTTTCACAGTTACCTGCGTCGTTGGAATGACTTTTCTGGGATGTTTGTTGATCAGGAGGCGTTTTTGGCTTGGGTGGATGAAAACGTTTTGATTACTCGTCACCAACTGACATCTATGAAAGTCCTAGCTGGTAAGAAAGGTGCGGTAACGGGATTTACAGGAACAATAGAATTTGCTTTGACCAAAGAAGCTTCCAGACAACCAGACTTTTGCAAGCTATTTTATGCTTTGGGTAAGTTTGCACCTTACTGCGGTACTGGTCATAAAACGACGTTTGGATTGGGTCAAACACGGTTGGGTTGGTCGTCGCAAGCAGCACCAGAAGTACCTGATGTGCAAAGCTTGTTGGCAAGACGTATTGAGGAACTGACAGATATCTTTAAGTCACAGCGTAAGCGGACTGGAGGCGATCGCGCAGAAGAAATAGCATCAAAATGGGCGACTATTTTGGCGCGGCGGGAAATGGGGGAGTCGTTGCAGGCGATCGCCCAAGATTTGGAGATGCCTTATGAAACGGTGAAGACTTATGCTAAGTTAAGTCGTCGGGCTTTAAAATCAGGGTAGTTTCATTTGATTTCGCAATTCACTAAAAGGCTTTGTCTTCATATCTTTCTTAATCACAATACTTGACACTTTTAATACTCCCATCTTCCTTCATAGACACAATTTTCACCTTCACTGTCTGTCCTTCCTGAAGAACACTAGCTTTTTTCGGTTCCTTCTCAGTTAACTTAATTGCTCCCAAAATCTCATAAGTGACCTTATTACCATTGATTTTGATGACTTTTGCCTCTAATATTTGGTCAACCTGAAAGTCTTGGGATTGAACGACTTTGGCAATTTCTGCTTGACGGGATGACTCTACAGGGGACGGGGTGTTAATTGCAATTTCTCCAATGGGTACACCAGCATCTTTGTAGTAACGCATCAGCCGAGAGACCCAGCCTAAAATTTGCAGTATTGTGTAAGCATTTCCAACACTTTTGAGAGAATCACTACAAGCTTTCTCGATGCTGCGGTAATAATCTGAAGTTCTGCCACTGTGTCCAATAACTCTACCATTACTCACCAAGGTTTTTAAATACTTGAAAAACCGAGAAGTTGCATCTGGTTTGTTAACAACAGTACGCAGATAAGCAACTGCTTTCCCCAATTCGTTAATATCTGTATTTTCTTTTACTAGGGTTTGAGCGATAGCATGAGCAATATCCCACTCTGCATCCGTCAAAGATTCCGAGGAAAATTCAACCATAGTCATAATTAGTACATTCCTGATGGCGGTTCGCGGTCGGTTGGATAGCGTAGTACGGCTGTAAGTTCCTCTAGTTGGGGTTTCTGAATCAAACGCGAGTGGGCTGTTTGAATCTTTTCTTGTATAAATTTTTTTAGTTTTTCTCCTGTCATCTCGTCAGAATCATTGAGGTTATAAGACGAGTAACGCTGTTTCAGGTTTTGTGCTTGTAAGATTTTTTCCACAGTGACTGTCATTGTTCCCATACCAATGGGTTTCCCGCCTCCCACTTTTAAAGCAATAGGATTTTTGGGGTCTTGTCCTAAGACAATGAACAAAGTTCCTAACTCTTCTGGTAGTAAATTCTTGAAGTGCAACTGGGTTGTGAAAGTATACTCTCTTGGGGCTTGCTGTACAGGAATGCCTGCATTTTGACCTTTATCAATTGCCCTGATAGTATGGTAGTAAAACTTCCGACCTGCAACTCTGCCTTGAATAAAGTATGCGCTGCTTTCATCTGGACGAGGACGATATAAGGAAGGCATAAATCCGGTGGAAAAGCCCGTGCTTTCACACTTAGCATCGTTGAAATCAAGCAACCCCTGCCAATCTAACGCACCAAAAACCCGACTGGCTGGACAAAGTTCTTCTTTGTTGCGACAAGGTAGGCGTTCGGTAGGTATTTGACTTTTATACTTGGGAGTAACAACTGCTAGAGTACTGTTAGTAATCGCTTCATAAACAGACCGGATGCAGCCTTTGAGGGAACTGCCACCAATTGTAAGCTTTTGGTCAACACCTTGTATCATTGTTTTAATGAGAGGAATGCGACTGCCAATATCGCTACCCATGACAACGACTCCTGTGGAGACGTGGAGAGATGTCTGGACTTTTAGGGTAAGATGTAAAGTACCGTGTAGGCGATCGCTCAAATATTTATGATGTCCAACAGGACGCTGTAGGTTAGGACGTTCCTTGGGAAAAGAGACGAATTCATAAGGTTTCGGTGCAAGTTCAGGATTTGATGAACTAGTACTGCTAGGACGGTTAGATCTGTTTGGTTGTTGAGGTCGTTGCGGACGATTTCCAGTCATGGTAGCGCTACCTCCACAGTCAAAGCGATAAATTGCACAGTTGAGGTTTCATTATCAATAAAATAACGTTGAGCTAATTTTGGCTTATTGTTTTCTTCTTGTCGAATATCCAAACTCTCAGGGAAAATTAGCTTTTTGGGAAAACGAGTCTCATCCGGACGATACGCATAAGCGGGATATCCATAAGGAGGATTATTAGGTTCTATCCGCCAAGGTTCTTTTTCTTCTTTGTTAATTGTTTCTTTGACTGGGATAAACTCATCATGATTGTCAGCAATAGTTAGCAGCAACACCTCATAAGTATTTTGGCGCTTGTACTTCCACCGCAGTTCACACTTATGATTAAACATTTGCCCCTCAATCATGGGAAAGTCATCATTTGTGGGTGGTTTTTCTACAATTCCACTGACTTCATGAGTCCAACGTAAGAAATAATAGCTAGGTTCACTTATGAATTTTGGAATGAATTCTAGCAGTTGAGGTACTGAGAAAAGTTCTTTCTTATAACCAACAAAAGGTTTCATTTTGCCCCCATCAGTAAATGACTCCAAGACCTAACAGAACGCTCAAACAAATCTTTGACTGTACCTTCTCGCCAGGTGAGTTGCACTCCAAAACCCAAATCCATTTCTTGTGCTGTAGCTGGGGTATCTTGACGATCTTGTGTAGGGAAGCCATATAATTGTGCTTCTTGAAGTTCTAAAAATTCTCCAGCACCTAAGAGGAAAGTCTTAGACCATTTTTTCTCACTACCCAAAGCGCAAATTTGTTGTTTATCTTCCGATAAAATACATCCAGGATATTGTACAACGGCTTTATTTAATTTCACCTGTACTGTACCCAATCCGCGAGATTTAGCGAAACCCAAACCAAACCAACCATCATCTAAATCTCGCAACACTAAACCAATTAAACCTAACTGTGCAAGAGTGAAGTTTTTCAAATGAATTTTGGTATGGAATTCACCAGCAGTGCAAACTTGATAATTGAATGGACCGACTGCGACAGAACCAAAGACTCGGTCAATTGCTACCCCATTACGTTCTTCAATTTTGAGAGGTTGAGATTTATCAGGATAAGCATCTTCTATTCTGACTCGGCTGGCGATGGAAGTATTGCCAAACATTTGGTCTGTAAAAGAAGAGAGTTTGTAAATCTCCGGTGCAGGTAAGTCTTTACCATCTTTACTTTTGAGATAATCGTATTTATCATTTAATGGGTCATTCGCCCAAAGCAGATTCCAGTTATCAGAATCGCGCTTGTCTTTACCTACCGTCCTAACAATTCGTTCTGCATGAGCGCGAATTGCTCCTTTTAAACTGCTTCCTGGCAAATATATAGAACGTCCTCCAGCATGATAAGTTTCCACAAATTCCATATCCGGCTTAGTTGGATCTGCACCTTCTTTACCAGATTTGATGAGAATTGGATCATCAGGAATTAGGGTTATATCAATCGTACAGTGGTTTACAAATCTTTTATGCATGACGAAATTTAGTTGGTAATAATCTGGAATCTTAAGCAGCTACCAGATTGTTTAGCTGCAATTCACACTGTTGAAAGACATAATTGACGACAGCAAAGAGTTTATCTATTTCTTGAATTGTGTAAAACGTGATGTTTCTCGTAAACACTTCTGCTTCTAGCTTCCCGAATTGCCAACGATCACCATTAGATACAATTCCAAATATAGTTATTTGAAATTCGTCATTAAGCCGCTGTGCTGCTATCATTTCTGCTAAACATTGCGCCCATCCTGCTTCAAAGTTATCTTGCTTGGCTTCTACCAAGATGAAGTATGGTTTGTCAAAAACAACTTTTCCTAAAGGAGAACGTTTCGCTAAAATATACTCAGGAAAACCTGATAGTTTTTCGTCATAGTTGAGTGAATGATGACTCCATAAAATGAACTTACTACGGTAGCATTTCCAAATCTCTTTGAGGACTGGATAAATCAGATTTTCACAAATAGCAAACTCTGAACTATCAACAACACCATCCCGCATCATGGTTTCTAAGTCTTCTCGGAAGTAATCAGGTATCTTAAATTCAACTTCGCCTACGAAATTAGCTTCGGTGTAGATAACTTGAAATGCTTTGAGAACTTCACCAATAGTTTTGTAGCTACTAAAAGCCATATTTACCTCTTCGCTTCAGTGTTATTTTTATGAGATGCTTTACTTTCAAGATGTTCAATTAACTTTTGTACCCAATGGTCTTTAAAATCCCGTGCATCTTCATAAGCTTTCTTATCTCCCATAACCAATTTTTTGAGATAATCTAGTAATAACTGCGGTTGGTCTTCGGGATAGTCAAACCAAAGCATCTCGTTAATGTCCAGTTTAACAACACCCAACCCGCGCGATCGCCCACCACCTAAAGGTATCTGTTCTGTTTGAAACTGGTGCAAACCAATCATCAACAATCCTAATTCCCATTCTTCAGCATTCTCTACCACAGCCTGAAACTCAAACTGTGTCCCAGCAGGAACGACTTGGAAATCATAGAGTTTTCCCTCTGCGGCTGTTTCTGTATCTCTATCTATGGCGACACCATCTCTTTCTTGATATTGTCCAAACCAGGTATCAGGTACTATGGTTAAATCTCGGACTTGGAATTTGCTGGCGAGCCAGGGAGAACCAAAAAGGTGAGAAGCTAAATCAGTTTCATCGATAATCTTTTTTGTCAGTAGTTCATCTCTTTTCGCGTTGCGTTCTTTCTCTGGGTATTGCTTCAGTTCTTCTTCGACTTCTTCTTTGATACCATTCTTACCATTGAGACGTTCGTTTGTGATTGACCATTCTGCTTCGATAGCAGGATTAGCGGCAAAATTTGGGTTGATACCACGGAGGAAACTTTCCAAGCGCGATCGCATTGCACCCTTGAAGCTAGAACCTGGTATTAATGGTCTACCTAAAGCATCTTTAATGACAGGTAAATCAGAACCAATGGGTTCAGTAGAACGTCCTGCACTAATACGTAGTGCTGTTATTGTAGTTAGTGTGCCTGTGATTTTTAGGCGGTTTTTAAAAATTTCGAACATAGTGTTTAAATTTCTAAATGATTGGGAAATTGTGGTGGCTGTAATTGTAATTTAGGTGGAATAACAGCTGTAAGAGCAGATTGAATAAAATTGACAAACACTTCGCTTACTTTCTGATAATTATTACTAGTAATCGGTTGAAATCCATGAGCAAAGAGTGAGTTATTACGAACTTCTAGGGCATTAATAATTTTGTTTGCGCTTTCCTGATAAAACTGTCCTATAGGGTCATTAGGAAGTTGATTTAAAAGCTCATAACTACTTCTCAAAGAAAGTTGAATCAATCCCTTAACAGGAGAACGTTTTTTCTCATATTCATCTTGCAGATATTCTGGAAGTTGCTGAGGATTCACATCACCTGTTCTAATACCATAAGATTTCAACAGACGAATCTGAGCTAATAATTCTAAAGCTCTGTAAAGTCTTCCTACAGCATCATCCGAACGTTCTTGAGCAGCACGTCTTTCAGCATTTCGTAGTAAGTCTTGAACAATTTCATAACCGTGTCCTTGTGTACCGTTACTGGAATCAAAATTTCTATCTATCTGTCCTCTACTATTAATAACTTGAATCCAGATTACTAGCTCATCTTCAGCTTGACGTATTCCTTTTTGAATTTGTAACTCTGTTTTTGATTCTATAGATAAACTCATACAGTATCCTCTATTAGCTCATCTCTCAATACTAGATGAAATGGGTTGCAAATTTGTACTTGACCGAAGCCTTCAGAAGTGCGATCGCCTACTCCTTTCCATTCCAACTCCTTTAATTTCTCCATCCATAAACCTGGTTCCTTTGTACTAAATAAATATACAGCAGCTCGATTGGTGACTAATTCTATATCTTTCATTAACCCCCAAGCTGCATTCCAGCCAGAACGATAGTTATAGCTGCTGTACGCGACTTCCAATTTAAGAAAATCCTCCTGTTCTTCTTTACTAAGTTGGGAAAATTCATCATTTAATTCCACAGCTTGGCATAGCATTTGTGGTGAAATCACTGTGGTGTGTCGCCAGTTTTCTGTGAGAATTGCATCGGCTTGCAGGTCAAGGGTAAAATAGGTACGGTTTTCTAACAAGTTCTTTTCTGGCTTACCAAAAACTGACCAAAGTTCCCAGCGTTGCTGAAGTTTATTTTTAAATTCAGTGATTCTAGCTTCGACATCTGCTGAAGCATCTTCAACTTCTGCTTTGATGATAACCTTCCCTAGACCTCGTGAAGTCGCACCACCTAAACGAAAGAAATGAGAATTTTGATTGATGAAATTTTCTAGAGACTTGGCTAATTCTGCGTCTTTAACTAAAACTGAACTTCGGAAAATAACAGGACGCCAGTTTTTAAAACGTGCTTGGGGATTTTCTAAAAATGACTCGTTTAAAACTTCAATGCTGTAGAGAATATCATCCTCAGATGTGGCGCGTCGGCGGTTAATTCCCACCCTTGTTAGGAAGCGAGTTGTAGTAGAATGACTACGATATTTATATAGAATTTCACTATCGTTAGTTTTGCTGTAGAAGCCACCAAAAGGTTCAACCCGTGCATCTGTTTTTTCTTCCAGAGATTTTGGATCGCTAGGGTCGTAAGGAAAATTATATGCATCTGCACAGAAGCGGTCAATCAGAGTATCAAAAACTCCGTTACCTTTGGGTTTAAAACCTGAGTTTGTTTTAGAACTAACGGCTGTTGCAGGTAGAACCATGACTTCATCAGTCACAACCTGAGAAATTAAGTCTGGCTTCTTTTTAGTAGAATTAGATTCATCAGCTATTTTAGCGACGGCTGGATAAGCATTTTGAAAAATGGCAGGTTCATCACCCAAGAACAATGCTTCAAAGTCACCACCGCCTGCTGTGAAATTTTGTTCTGCTATCCGTGGTGTTTGCTGATTGGATAGTTGTAGAATTTGGGATGCGATCGCTCCTCGAATCACTGAACCAGGAATATGATCCTCCGCTTCACTCACTGAACCAGGTTTTTTTCCGGCGATCGCTAACGGAGACAAAGTGGTAATTTCTAATTTAATCCGCTTCATGACTTAGCCTCCGGTAATAGTTTCTCCCAGACTGAATCATCTTTTGAAAATGTTTCAAGTTCTTTCCATTTCAGCCAACCCAGCCCAACAGATTTACTCCCGCCAAACGCATGGATATGTCGCAATCCTGCTAATACGATGAAGATTTTCCGAGCGAATTTTGCCGTAATATCTGTGGGGAGTATCGTGTAAATATTGCTCAAACTTGTCAACCCAACTTTCTATAGCTTCTTTACCAGGTTTCCACTCAAAATCTGCCTGTTCATACCATTGTTGAGAACTATCATCTCTTTTAGCTATTTGTCCTACCACTCTTTTCCGTGCGGATGCTTCTGAAAACCAAGGATCACCAGGAAGTCCTTGGCTTGAATCGTCGGGAGAACTCTTAGCTTGGAGAATAGCAGAACGGCTACATCAAACTTGGGTTCTCGCTTATCTCCCCAAGCCAAACACCAGCTAATAGCCGTTGTGATGTTGAGTTGAGAATTTGTCATAAGTATTTTCAATCGCTGCTGTTGTTCTTTATTCTTCCAGTTACAAGGATACGTATCAGTAATATTTCGGAAAAAAAATACCTATCTTTGTATCGATGCATTACACTTGACTTCCTTGATTGCTTCTAAATCGTTCGGGTACTCACATTCACGGTAGTAATCGTACACCAGCCAATTGTGCTAAAACCCATACAGTCTGTTGAGCAACTTGCAATGCAGCGTTGGTAGTTTTTAAATCAGTCATTACACTTCACGATGATTGTGCTGAACTGCGTGTGATTGTAGCTTATAGGTGGAACTGGGGTATTCCAAATCTACGAGTTAGCAAACAAATTAGCACAACTATGTAACTATTTTAGGTGAGGACTACCGGAAAATACTGAATTTTCCCGATAATTTAAAATTGTGAAGTTTACCCAAGGAACCAGCAGGAGTAAAAAATAGTGTACGATGAGCCACCACCAGACCCATTTTTAGCCCAACTATGTGAAGGATACACCGAGGCGGAAGTTGTTGAAATACAGCGGTATATGGCTGAGTGGGATGCTTCTACTTATATCAGTGTGGCTCAAAGTATTCTAGACCATGCTAACAGAAAAGAATTTGACCCGTTGAAATATCTACGCAAAGCCTACAATTTTAATAAAAAACGAGCAGTACGAATTCCCAAAATTGGATAACGTCAGGATGGTTCAGCACTTTGCTGAATTTTACTTGACAAGCAATCGAGACTACGGACAAATGAAAGCCTATATTCGGATGCTGGATTATTTGCGCTTGCTGATAATTGAATATCTACAAACATATCAAAGTCCACAACCACAATCTGCTTGATTTTTCATAGTCATCTAGAAAGGAATTTTCATGTAAAAAAATTAATGGCGAGGGAGGTTAAGGCGCTTTTTAAATTCTTGCCCTCTTCGCTGATCAGGAATTTTTTCTACTAAAACTTCTACCAATTGCTCTGGTGTTATTTGTGGATTTTTATCCAAAGTGTCTTCAAGAACAAAACTGGCGAAAGGACCAACAAAACTAGTCAGTTCTCGCCGACAATACTCCACAAACTCTGGCTTGATGCTAGTCGTATTTTCGGCTGGCAATTCGTTTGCTTTTTCAGTGTTTTGAATCGGTTTTTGTGATTTTCGAGAAGACTCTTTAGTTTCTTTAGGTAGTTTAGTCTCTGGTAATCCAACCTTATTAACAGGATCACCATGAATTCGTACGTTTTGATGTGATGGTGTCACATTAATACCGCCAGATGAACTTTGTGACTGAAGCAGATTCAAAACTTCTCTTGCTGATTGATAACGATATGCTGGTCTTTCTGCCAGCATTTTTTCCAATATCTGAGTGAGAAAATCACTAACTTTAACGTAAGATTTCCATTGCCACTGAAAAGACTGATCTAGTAGCAAACGTGGCATTTTTCCAGTCAGAAGAACAAGAGCAGAAACACCCAGTGCATAGAGGTCGCTACAGGGGTAAGAGCGTCCCATACGAATCTGTTCTGGTGGAGAATAACCTACTTTTCCAACTACTGAACCAGCAACAGAGTGCGAAGGATTTGAAGAATCACCCGCCAGAATTTGAGTGAATTTTTGCTTAACCACTCCAAAGTCAATCAGTACAGGTTTAGAAAGCTTACGGGAAAGCATCACATTGTCTGGTGAAATATCCCGATGAATGATATTGCGTTGATGGATATACTCTAAAACTGGCAACAAATCCAATAACCACTGAATAACTTCTGCCTCGGAAAATGGCTTTTTTTGTATCGAAAGGCGATCGCCCAACAGTCGAGAGTAACTATCACCTTCAATATATTCCTGGACTATAAATATCCGCTGTTTCTCGGTTAACCAAGCCAGAAACTTAGGAATCTGGGGATGATTGAGTTGGTATAAAATTTTAGCCTCACGCTCGAATAACTCACGGGATTTGAGAAGTACGGGTTCTGCTGTGTTTGCAGGGACAAATTCTTTGAGGACGCAATAATCCCCGAAACGTTGAGTGTCAACTGCTAAGTAAGTTCTTCCAAAGCCTCCCTGTCCAAGAAGTCTTTGAATCTGATAGCGACTGTTAATCGAAGTTCCGGGGTTTAGCTCTGGTAGCATTAGTGCGTTGTGGTTTAGTGAGTAAAATGCAAATAGAATTTTATTCTAGTGTCTCTTACTTGCCAGGATACACCAAACTACAACTGACGACCGTTAACCGAAGCGTATTGCGAGCACCCGGTGCACAAGAGCAACGCCAGAATTGCTTCTCACATTATCGCAATATTGGCAACGCCTTATCTAGCAAAAGCATGATCGCGAATAAAGTTGATTGTCCAACTGCATAAGTTACATTCGATGACATTTACTAAGAATTTGGAGGGACAAGCCTCAATACTTTGAGTGTGCGTGTTCTCCCAAAAAACATTCAAACAGGAATAAACTATGTCATCCGAACTTAAAGCTGCAACTACTGCTGCTGATGCCCAACTGTCTAATGATCTGCCAACTCTAAAAAAAGGTCTACAAACTGAAGGAGTTAGATTACTGCAACAAATTCTGATTCTCCGTTACAAATACAAAATTACCTTCGACGCCAACTTCGGTGATAAAACTGAGGATGCAGTCAAAGACTTTCAACGCAAGTATAATCTGAGTCCAGATGGAATTGTTGGTGTAAAAACTTGGCGTGCTTTAGGCGTAAATATTGCCTAACGGGACTTAGCACACTGCTACTGCGCCATGAGTAAAACTTAAAAAAAGCCTGGGGGATAATCCCCCAGGCTTGCTCACTGCTATTTGTCTTTGCTTTTGGCTTACTATTAGAGTTCCCTTTGAAAATTCCCTTTCGATCTGCTTTTTTGTGTGCGATACGCATTCGCGTTCGCGCTGCCTGTAAAATGTATGTTAAGGCTACATTTTTTTGACGTTTTGGGCAATGGTGCACAGCTGCCGACCGAAGGAGGCGATCGCCCTTGGCGCGCCCTATGCCCCAACCAAACTCCGTTTGGTTGCCCCAAATCGGAGATTTGGGGAGAGGGGTTTTTCCAAAACCCCTCTGGGCAAAGAAGGGCGATCGCTCAATCGTTGTATCTTGCCATCTTGCCATCTTGGTACATATGTACCATTTCAAGCTTTTTACCATTCTCTTCAGATAGTTGCACTAGCTAAGATAGCCACCTAGAGTCGCCGATAGGAAGAGAAGACTCTATCTACAGTATTGGCAATCAATCTTACTTGATATTAATTATATTACCTCAGCAGGAAGAGGGAATGACACGACATCGCTAATATTAAACTTGCATCACATCAAACAAAAACTTTCTCTTCCTTCAGATTAATAACTTCATGAAGAAGCGAATTTTGAGTTTTTGTCAAAGTCTCATACCTATTGATTTTTATGGAATTTGTGTGCTATCTGACTATCTAATATTAGCTTAGTATTTTTGGACAACAAATAAATTTAGAATAAGAAAGTCTGAATTATGAATGACCAAGAGATGAAGGGCAAAATCAGTCGTGAAAGAGATTATTTACTGCAAAGGCTTTGGGACGCAAGAGTCATTGTATCTCTAGTATTGATTGCAGTGCTGGTGAGAGTAGGCTATGGCGATAATAGACTAGCTCCTACACAAGTTGTTAATACATATGATGTTACCACAAAGACAAACAATTTTATCGGTGAAACCGTGACAGTGAGAAGCCAACCGATTAAAAAAGTAGGTTTAGCTTCCTTTACGGTAACTGATCAAAGATTATTAGGCGGCGAGCCTGTAGTAGTCGTCAACGCTTCGGGTCTGGCTTTCGATTTACCGACTGACAGTGATACAAGAGTTCAAGTTACGGGTGATGTTCGTAACTTAGATATTCCAAACATTGAGCGGGATTATAACCTCAATTTGCAGGACGAATTTTATAAAGACTACATCAATAAACCTGCGATTATTGCTAAGTCAATTCTATTAGCGCCGAGAGTGGGACAAATTACCAAAAACCCTCGCAAGTACTATGGTACAAAGGTTGCAGTTATGGGTAATGTTGATAATATCCAAAGTCCCGTTTTGTTCACACTCAATGAAAGCTACTCCCTAGGCGCGGACAATTTGTTGGTTTTATTCGTTGCAACACCAAAACGGGTGATTAACAAAGGTCAGACAGTAGGCATGGTGGGTGTTGTTCGTCCTTTTGTCGTTGCAGATATTGAACGAGACTACGGCATAACTTGGGATGAGAGGGTGAGACGACAGTTGGAAGCAGATTACAGAAACAAGCCTGTGTTCGTTGCTGACACTATATACCCATAACTAACTCTTATGAGGTTAAACCCCGTCCTTAAGGACGGGGTCTTTCCTTGTATTATCTACTTGCTTGAGTGACTTAGAAGGCGCAGGTTTACGAGGTCGTTGAAAATAGGGCTTGTCCCGTTACAGATGCTGTTGGCGAAATATTTCTTAACTGACATCTTGCACCATTCTCAACAAGACCTAAAAAACCGGGTTTTTGAACAGTAAATTAAGGTTTGCAAGTGTCATCATTCTCAAGAAACCCGATTTTTTACCCTGGTGCAAGATCTGAGTTAACATTTCCCAACCAGGAAAACCCTATGTTCGGGAAGATATGGAATTTTGGTTGGGAGAGAGATTGCTGGTTTGTGTTGATCACAGGCGAGTCGCTAAAAGTTTTAGTTCCGCAATCAGTCTATTCAGGGCTTTTTGAGCTGTTTTATAACCATTCGCCTGTCGCCCCAACTTCAATTCAAATAAAATGCGATCGCGTATTGTCTCAAAGTTCACAACGTCTTGAATAAAGATGAAGGCTGCCCCCTTTCTCATTTCTGAATTATTTTCTTGAAGATTCTGTACTTGGGCTTTAAGTCTCTCTATCTCCTGCTCATACCGTGTAATACTTGGTAGGTGTTCTCCCTCCAACGGTGTAACACTCGGTAGGTGTTCCGCCTCCGACGGTGTAATACTTGGTAAAAGGTTCCTGCTGACTATTTCTTCGAGATAGTCAGCTCTGGTTAACCCCAAACATTCAGCGATCACGCCCAATGCCCTCCAGGTATCGTCCGTTAGCCGTAGAGAACGCACAGAACGGTAGTCATCGTTTTTGAGTGCGAACTTTCCCTGAATATCTCTTTTCATATGAAGTTTCACCATGTCTTACACCGGTATTGTAAACAACGGATTGGGTCGGGTTCAACCGTGTATTACATGATTTTGGTGATTGAAAAAAAAGGTACGTGTTGTTTTAAGCGACGGCTAGTGCGGCAAATCGTGATATTCTGGTTTGGGCGTGAGGTATACCATCTAACCAAGCAATCATACGAACGATATTAATAGCAACAGCGGTGATTTGGTGCTGCAACCGGACTTTGGGCAGGTTGCGGTAACGTGCTTTCCGTAAACCAAAAGCGTTTATTCCTTGTGATAAAGTGCCTTCGACACCAGCACGGGTGTTATAACGCTCTTTCCACTCATCAGTATCCTGAGTTGATCGGATAGTTTGAATAATTTGGTGTTCTTCTTTTGGACGCAATCTTAATTTTCTTGGCTCACTTTCACTTTTTGATTTAATACACAAATGCCTAAAATCACAACGGCGGCAGACTTTGGAGGGAAACTTCACGTTAATTCCTGAATTGCCCCAATTATCTATTGCAGGAGTCCAAGTCGTACTTTTTTGACCTTGAGGGCACGTAACTGTTTTAGCGTCCCACTCGACACTAAATTTACTGATGTCATACCCACCAGGCGTTTTTGCTTGCCAACTGACGTTTGGACGAACTGGACCAATAAGTTCTATATCAAAATCGATTTGACTTTTTATCAGTAATTCGCTGTCTACGTAACCTGCATCGACAATATGTTCAGATGGTGATAAGCCTTTTGATTCCAAAGATACATGAATTGGTTCTGTCTGGTCTACGTCAGATAATTGGGCTTGGGTCGTCTCAACATTTGTAATCAAATGAACATCATTAGCATCACAAGTTTCAGTAATATGTACCTTGTAACCAATCCAGGTTGTGCTGCGTTTATTGGCGTAACGAGCATCTGTATCGTAAGGAGAGTCAAAACGGTCGCCTGCTTTTGGTAAGTCTGCTGCGTTGCGCCAACGTAATTTGCCAGGTGTATCTAATGGTACATCTGTGTAGTCTATATAATATTGATGTAGCCAAGTTTGGCGGAGAACTTCAATTGCTGGAATTTGCCGCAGCCATTGGGGTGTTGTTGACGATTCGTAGATAGATGCTAATAGCTGCATACCATCATTACCAATAGTTTCAGCATATTCATACCGAGCCGCAACACATGCACGGTAAGCGGTACTCATCTACGGCACGTCCGTAACGTTCAAACCACTCTTGTGGAACCCAACCACGTAACCAATCTGGTGCGACAGTGGCGACCGCGTTTAATGCAGCACGTAAGGTTTCGGCTACGTTTTCAAGGCGATTCAAATTCCGAACTGCCGCCAGCACATGAGTTGAATCAGTGCGCTGTTTTCCTTTGTCTTTTATAATACCTTTTTCTTGAAACTGCTTTAATAAAATATCCAGTAATTTTTGTTCAACACCCCCCGCTATTAGTCGCCCTCTAAATTCGCATAGCACGCTAAAATCAAAGCCGGGGTCGGTTAGTTCTAGAGAAAGTGCGTACTTCCAATCAATTCGACCGCGCACTGCAACTGAAACGCTTGCCTGTCAGTCATGTCGTTGATGTATTGCAACACACATACCAGAGCTAATCGCCAAGGGCTAAAAGCTGGTTGACCTCGTGTTGAGAATAGAGCTTCAAAGTCTTGATCGCAAAAGATAGTACCGATAGAATCCCTCATTTTTATACAAGTGTTACCTTTGGCAAAGGCTAAACGAGCGATGTGTGCTGTTTCTTCTGGAATTGGGTCGATTTCTTGAAGTTGAATCATTACTATTCTCCACCAGTAGACACCCTAACGATACAAATAATCGAACCGTACCCAGAGGTTTAATTTTTTCGCGTACTCATTGGCAACTGGAGTACACAATCACAAGTTGAATCTTTAACTTGTAGGTATTGCCTCTGAATGTTTGGGATTAAGTAGAGCCGACTACCTGGAGGAAATAGTTAGAAGAAAGTTTTATCCGTGTAATACATGGAAAAGCGTCGCTCTCCAACCGTGTAATATATGGAAATCCTCAGAGCTATTACCGAGTATTACGCGGTATGAACAGGAGATAGAGACGCTTAAAGCCCAAGTATAGAATCTCACTTCACGTAACTCTGAAATTAAGGAACGCTCAGCCATTACCAAAGTGCATGATGTTGTAGATTATGAGGCGGTACGCGTTAGCGGAGCGGCGCGGAACGCGCTTCGCATTTTATCTGAATTGAAATTAGGGCGACAGGCTCATGCTTATAAAACAACCCGAAAAGCTTTAAATAGAATGATTGCCGAGCTAAAACTCCTAAAATATTGTTGAGAACGATTACCGACAAAATCTGTTTGAAATAGTACTGCTCAATGTTTTTCCTTACATTGGGTTTTATGGGCTCAAATGTAACGAAATATTTCGCCAACAGCATCCGTTACAAAACAAGGCGGTGAGCAAATGCAACCCACTCGTCTAATCGTTTACAATCAACGATCTCAAATCCTGCTTTTGTTAGAGCCTTGTCAACATTATCCTCATGATCAGCAGTAAAACCCGCTGTAATCAGAAGTCCGACCTGTGCATCAGTTTGACGCAGCGCACGCTGGAAGTCATCAGCAAGAGCAATGTGCATTCGTGCTAGAATATTTGCGACGATAAGGTCAAAAGTTTTTGTAGGTTTGATGCTTGGCACATTGTCGATAATGTCTCCACCCATCCAATGCCCCATCTCACTTCCAGACCCCAAGCTTCCTTTCATCACCCTTACCTGCTGTTCTACTCCGTTACAACGTACGGCGTCCTGAGTGGCTTCTACAGCAATGCTATCATTGTCTAGCGCTAAGACGTTTGCCCCAAGCTTCGCCATTGCCACACTAAGAATACCTGAACCTGAACCCAAGTCTAAGACATTCATGGTGGGGATGATATACTGCTCAAGCAGTTGAAGGCTGAGAATGGTTGCTGGATGTAAACCGCTGCCAAAACAGAGGGTTGTCTTCAGTCTCAGAGTGATTTCGTCTGCTGTCTGGGATTGTAATGGTGCATCAGGAGTCACCACAACGAAACGTTTCCCAATCCGATGAACTCTGGAGTTGAGTCCGTTTGCGTCTGTGGGTTTCTCCTCAACCACACTCGTCTGTATCGCAGTTGTTAGTCCAGTACGGTGCAAGGGCGAGAGCAAATTAACGATTTTTTCTACACGTGTCCTCGACTGGGCATCTAGTGGTAGATATAAGTAAATCGTGAACGTCCATTGAGGGTGCTGATCAACTGGGTGGGGTAGGTTAGGTTCTGTATATTCTACGATATTAATGTCATCAATATCGATAGTTTCTGCAAGCAGCGTACAGACCCAATCAATAGCCTCGTGTGTTGTATCGAGGCTTAACTCTATCCACGGCATATTTTTTTTCTTCTCAATCAAATACAGGGGGCCAAATTTCAGAGACTGCAAGTTCCCACTCTGGGAACAACTCTGAGATAGTCAGCTTTTCACCATTCCCTAGCACTGTCGCCCCATTGCTTAAGCGATGAACAGCCACAGTTTGAGCATCTGGATCAATGAGTAGCGCGACTTTCACTCCCAAATCTAAGAATCTTTGAATTGTCTGTTGTACAGATATAAGTCGGTCAAAGGCAGATTTAATCTCCACAACGAGATCAGGTACTAATTCAGGATAAGTTCGCGGTACTCGCTTCAAGCGTTCCCGTGAAAAGAATGAAATACGCGGCGCAGCTATCTCTCCATTGGGTAACTGAAATCCACCTCTAGAGCCAATGATATGTCCTAGCTTGCGCGGTTCTACCCAAGAAAACAAAAATGCACAAAATCGAGCGCTAATTTCACCAGAGGTAAAATCAGGTGGGGAATCATTCAAGTTATCCTCACTGCCAAAGTCTCTACTAGGAGCAATATTTACCTGTGGTATGCCAACAGATGTGATTTCTCTGAGCACTTCTTGCTTTAGATTTTGAAGGTTTATGCCTAGCTTTTCCAACACCCTCACTGCTACCCCATCTGTAACCATCAATACACCCAGTAAAAGGTGCTCTGTACCAATGTGTGTGTGACCTAATTTCTGAGATTCTTCAACAGCAAAGTCCAAAACTTGCTTACCTTTAGGAGTAAAGGGATACTCTATGCCTTTAATTCCAGAACCACGACCAATAATTTTTTCTACCTCTATTTGAGCCGCTTCCAAGGTGACACCAAAAGACTTGAGAATTTTAGCAGCAAGACCATTACCTTCTGCAATTAATCCAATCAAAATCTGTTCAGTACCTACAAATTGATGTCCTAAGCGCTCACCTTCGCCTTGTGCAAGTACAATTGCACGGTATGCTTTGGCGGTAAATCTTTCAAACATAGACCTTTCCTCTGGTAAGAAGATGAATTGCATTGGACAGCGAAACAACTGGGCAATTTTAAAGGCTAGAGACAAACTTGGGTCGTATTTACCAACTTCAATAGCGTTGATGGTTTGACGACTCACGCCCAAACGTTGTGCTAATTCCGCCTGTGACCAATTGCGTTGAGTTCTAAGAAGACGTAAACGATTTTGCATTGCTTGGCTGAAAAAAAACTAGTTTATTTGTATAGTTTTTGCCTAGCCTGTATCCTATAGTAAACTTAACTTGTCTTTATGTCAAGTTTACTTTACTTTAACTCCCAAAGCTATATTTCATACCGTTTTCAGGAAATGACAGGCTAGTGGTCCGCCACATTAATTTTGACAGGTCGTGAGGGGAATCTTGTTTTCTTTGGACTCTCGCCCAAATGGTGACGAGGTATGGCGTTCGCGTAGCGGCTGCTTTGCAGCATCGCCGCCCCTATCTTACACCAATGCTCGTTTGGTGGGAGCGAGCGCTGCAATTTTGATCAGCTTTTGGACAAAGAATTTGCTATTAACTATTGTGTTGCGAATGCTGATATTTTTTTGTTGGCAGTGGCTTGTGCAACTGCATTAAAACTTGATTGAAGTTTTTACTTGTAAGTAAATTTCATTCTTTGAAAATGCGATCGCAGCGTTGCTTACAGTGCTGCGATCGCATTCATCTATGAAATAGCGATCGCCTTCATCACCTAAATCCCCGCACCATCTAAAAACTCTGAAATCATCAAATCACTACTGGACTTGCCATTGTTCGTTTGTGAGTCGCTGACTTGCAATGCGTGTACAGAAGGTTGTACCTCTAACTCTTGGACTTGTTTTTCTAAAGCTTTAACCCGTTCAAATAAAGCGCGAATCACTTCTGCTTCCACATCCCGCAGTTTATTGTGAGCCAGAACATCGGTGCTTTCCTCAGCCTGACGAGTCACACGCCCTGGAACCCCTACGACTGTGGTGTTGCTAGGCACATCTCGCAGCACGACTGAACCTGCTCCAATGCGGACATGATCCCCAATATTAATGTTACCCAATACTTTAGCACCTGCTCCCACAACAACGTGATTGCCAACAGTAGGATGGCGCTTTCCTGTCTGTTTGCCAGTACCGCCTAGGGTAACTCCTTGGTAAATTAGGCTGTACTCACCCACCACTGCTGTCTCACCAATCACGACTCCCATACCGTGGTCAATAAAAACTCCCGTGCCAATTTTTGCTCCAGGGTGAATCTCAATTCCAGTAAAAAACCGACTGATATGGGAGATCAACCGAGGTATGAAGGGAATCCCCCTTTGATAAAGCCAGTGTGCCACTCGATGGAAGAGTATGGCTTGAAAACCTGGGTAACAGAATAACACTTCCAGCCAGTTACGGGCGGCTGGATCACGTTCATAAATCGTTCGCAAATCAGTTAGCAGCATAATTTGTTTCTATCTCGGGAAGTTCATAAACAACTCAAAATATGCACCGACACCAAATCTCAACAGACAAGACAGGTGTGTAAGTTTTGTAATCAATCAAGTTATTTGTGATAATTGTGTTAGCAAAACTACGGTAAAACGATAAGTTTATGATATTTTATGAGTAGATAGCGCAATATTATTACATTTAACACTGCCATGAGAATGAATCTATCATAAAATTACAATAAAATTATCGACCAACAGTAGTATATTGAGTACAAACTTGAATAGCCAAAACTACACCCTTTTGGATCTGTCTTCCAAAGTTGAATACGCGCTGCTAGCACTTTTAGAATTAGCAACCAACAAGGGAAAAAAAACTCCTCTCACTATGAGTGAAATGACTGCTAAACAACCCATACCTGAGCGCTATCTGGAACAAATTCTCACCAGTTTGCGGCGAGCAGGTGTCATACAGAGTCATCGTGGCTCGCGAGGAGGCTTTGTTCTGGCGCGTGAACCTTGGCAAATCACCTTGCTGGAGATTGTCACTTTGGTGGAAGGAGAACGTAAAGACAGAGAACCCTCTGTGACTTCCACTTTGGAAAGGGATTTGGTTCATGAGATCTGGGAGCAAGCCAACACCGCCTCTATTAAGGTTTTACAGAACTATACACTCCAAGATTTGTGTCAGCAAAGAGAGGCTCGCTTGCAGCAAGGTCCAATGTATTATATTTAGACATTCTCGGAGTTACCATATGCAGATAGCAAAAAACATCACAGCATTAGGCAGACCGATTCTTGTCGTTTGTTTCAAAGAGATTCCCAAACAGTTGGAGATTGTTTCTCACCAAACCAGTCACTTCTGCCAAAAACTCGATTGAAATGAGTAGGAGGAAACAACAAAAGAAGTAGACTCAAGTTTAATCAGAGAAACTATCTTGGTCGAGTCAACAGCCACCTCACACAGGAATCACGCGATTCAATGATGGGATTTACCACCGGATGACCATCCTATTCTAACAATCCTTCATAAAAGGTGCAGGGTGCAGGGGTACTCCTAACACTCCACACCCAGTCTCTTCACTCAACTATGACTGTGTTTAATGACTCCAGAGGAATACTGAAGACGTAATAGATAACCCCAATTCCAAGAAGTATAACAGCAAGGCTAGAGAGGATGACCAATCGGTCTGCTGGTTGGTAGGTATCCTCCTCAATATCACGGCGTACAACAAGATAATGCTGTGTTGAAAGCATGACTGTTAACAAACCAACTAATGAGAAGGCTAAACCTAACTTCCAACCATCACCAGGTGCTTGAGGTGCAAGAGGAGGACGAAGAATACGCAAGCGGACAATCAAAACACCAAACCCCATCAAAGCAATTCCACTCCTCATCCATGCAAGATAGGTACGTTCATTTGCTAAATGTTCCCGCACTTTATCTGTTGAACTAGGTTTATTTGACTTTTCTTTTTCTGAAATTTCTGCATTCGCCTTCATAAATTTGAATGGTAGTTGCATACAAAACTTTTTAAATTTTTTGATGAATTTGAGTCAAATTTACTTCTGTGAAAGTTTATTTTCCTCTGTCTTATTCTATATTCCAGATTTGACAATAAAATTTAATAGTGTTATCTTGATAATTGTGAATTATACTGGTTAATTAGTCAATTTTGACTGTATCCAATAATACTTTTTAAAAATCGATATTTGATGACACAACAATTTCAAAGAGATTGAAATGACTTTGACTTGTTAAGACGGACTTGATATAGTAATCCTATTTGATTTTTTAAAATCGTGCATGTTCAGATTCCGTTGGGTTTCACTTCGTTCAACCTGAGATATTGCATCACTTTCAATTAGCCCATTTTGACCGCCTCGGAATTAATTCCGAGGCTCACAGCCCAAGTCTACTAAAGTAGACTTCAAGGCTTATGCAGTCGTCTTTAGACGACTTTTGCTATGAGACTGGGATTTAAATCCCAGGCGGACGAGAATGCAAGCTTGAGAATCGTGCAAGATCTCAGTTCAACCCAACCTACAAATATTAAAAGTGTTTGACCCAACTTAGTCAACAAAGATTAACATCTCAAAAGTCCTCTCAATAAGACTTTCGCTAGAAGCCAGAAACATCAGTTCTTGGCTGTCGGGTTGACACAACGAATGAGTGCTGTTCAGTCATTAATTGGTGCAAGGTATTATAAGGAGGTTCTGGCACAGGGAACATCGTACTCCCAGGAATTCCCACACTCCCTAACACCGGAATCATCATGAACCCAACCGCCAGCACACTGGATACCAGATGATGCACACGCAGTTTTCTGATTCTGTACAAGTAAACTGGAGCCGCGATTGAAATCAGGATATAAACTGTGAGAAATCCATAACTACAGATAGCCCCTAAATAACCCATGCTCTCGAACAATTTGATGTGAAACAGGGACATCACCGCTGGAACTAAGAAGGTGATGAATGAACACATCGTCACTGCAACGTGGGGTGTGCGGTTGGATGAGTGCGCCGTACCCAAGCGAGAATGGAACAATCCGTGGCGTGCCATTGTGAAGAAGATTCTGGCAGCAGGATTGATACAACCCAACACACAAGCAAAGAAACTAAACAGCGCGCCAAAAGCTATCAAATCGCCTAGGTAACCCATGCCTATCTGTTGCGACAAGAAACCCAACGGTTCCTCTGTTTTGGTAATCGACATACCCGTGTCGCGAAAACCCAGTACTTCTATATAAGTTGTGGAAATGAAGAACAAACCAGCCAAAATCGCACTACCCATTACGGATCTAGGGATAGTTCGCAGTGGATTTTTAGCTTCATCACCCAATGAGGTCGCACTTTCAAAGCCAGAAAAACCAAACATCACCAGCACTAACCCTGTTGCTAAGTTACCAGGAGTGACACCTTCTAGGGTTAGTTGTGGTATGTCAATTGCAAAACCTTTATGTGCCCAGATGAGAAGACACAATCCTGCAATCAGGACAAGAGAAATACCTTCCATCCATAGCATTGCAATCGCAGAAAGTTGGATATCTTTATATGCTGCATACCAAGCAATACCCGCACCCAAAGCTAACAGGGTAATACTCGAAGGATGAATCCCTAAATGACCAATTAAGACACTACTAAAGTTGGCAAAACCACACAACACTGACATCCCTGTAAACAAATACGCCAGTACCAAACTCCAGCCGCAAATCACACCTGCTGTTGGACCAAGTCCTTTGCTAATGTACGAATACAATGAACCGGGTGAAGCTGAGCGACTGGCAAATTGATTTATATTGATGCTGACAAGCACTAATCCAATTAAGCCAATCACAAACGACAGCCAAGTGCCATTTCCCGATAGGGCAACAATTAAGCCGATGTTGGATGCTGGGATCGTAGTGGGAGCGATGACGGCAAAGGATTGTGCTAGTACTTCTCCAAATGATAAACAGTTCGGCTTTAAGCCGTGAGCACTCCTTTTCTGTCGAGTTTCGTCAGTAATGGTCATGGTAAGCAAATTTTCAAGAGTGTAGATGTCCGAGTAATTTTGGTAAACTTTGCTTTAACGAAGTACCATAGCCGTAGCACAGTCTTCACTTTATTGCTCTGTGTCAGTAAAAGCAAATATTCTTTTTTGTCAAAGTCATAGATTGAATTTATTCATTTTTCGATTTGATGTCAAATAAATCACTCTATTATTATTTGCATTTACAGTTAACAAATGATGATTATCTTGGCTGTTCTTGTGTTGTGATAACACTTATGGTATTGTTAACTGTACAGGTTATTATTAGCTTTATTCACAACTCAGTATGTTAGAAAAATGAACCCATAAAGTCACTGCTTATACCACTTTGCCTGATTTATTACTAATATTTAGGCACATAAGTTACAGCCAGAGATGTTACAAAAATTTGATTTTTAAGTACGGTAGTTGCCTCTAATTACCGTACAATATGAGGAAGTCATCAACCATAGTGGTCAGACTCAACACCCAAAAAGCCTTAAGGTTCAAAATGACGCTTGAGCAGTTGCGAATTTTTTTGGCAGTTGCGGAACTGATGCACTTTACCCGCGCTGCAGAAGCGCTTTATATCACTCAACCAGCAGTAAGTGCGGCAATTCAAAGTTTGGAAGCAGAATATGGGGTGAGACTATTCCATAGGATTGGTCGCCATATCGAAATTACTGATGCTGGTAAATTGCTGCAAATGGAGGCGCAGAAAGTTCTTGACCAAGTTTCTTTAACTGAACGAGGCTTGAAAGAACTCAATAATCTGCAACGCGGTGAATTAAAGCTGGGATCAAGTCTCACCATTGGTAACTACTGGTTACCAGAGAAAATTAGCCAGTTCAAGCGCCAATATCCCGGAATTCATATCGACTGCACGTTGGGTAATGCAGAAGAAATTTGCGAAGGGACTGCGACAGGATTTTTTGATTTTGGTTTAGTGACAGGAGACGTTAAACCGTCACTGAAGAGCTATTTGGAGCAAGAAGTTGTGGGGAGCGATCGCCTGCAAATTGTGGTTGGTACATCTCACCCCTGGTTTGAGCGGACAGAAATTTGCCCAGCAGAACTGCTAGCAACCAGTTGGGTGATGCGAGAACCCGGTTCCGGGGCACAGCAAATGTTTGAGCAAGCCTTACAAAATTGGGGAATTCAGCTGACTGAGTTGGATATTGTTCTTGTCTTAAGCAGTAGCGAAATGGTGAAAGCAGTAGTAGAAAGCGGTGTTGGTGCTGCTGCTATTCCGGAAGTGATGGTCAAAAAAGAAATACAGCTATCTACACTTCACGCCGTTTATGTGGTAGAAAGAAACTCTGGCACCAAGCTAGACATTGTTCAACCTGTTTGGAAGCTCAAACACAGACAGCGTTTTCAGACTCGAGTTGCGATCGCCTTTGAAGAGATTTTGACCGCTGTGGAAAGTCCAGAGTCAACTCGTCAAAACTCAAAAGTTTTCGACTCGGAACTCAACTAATACGGAGTTGCATTCAAAGATATCAGGTAGTTCTTGGGACAAGGCAGACAAGGGAGACAACACAAGACAGTAAAATGTATGAACGCAACTTGGTATTGATCCGAGCTTGATATTAATCACTTTTTTTTATTAAACAAACAAATAAAAATATTTGATTTTATTAATAATCTTCTTTATACTTGTCGTAAGCCTACAAGCACAAGATTAGCTTCTTCGCTGTAAGCTCCGCACCAAAGTGTTGCTAAAGCCGAAATTGCTAACCACGCATCTGTACCTAGACAAGTGAAGATATAAGGTTTTACTGGGAAGTGCGGTGAGGCAGTATGGTCTTGGGGTCTCCCCAAGTGGAGTAACTGCCGAACCCGTAAGGGTCTTAAATACGCTGTCAAACAGCTGACTACAGCCGACCGTATGTAAAATCTTCAAGGAATGTAGGTGAATGGTTTTTCAATCATTCGAGTCGAGAAGGGCGCGCCTTGACTATAAACCGCCGTAGTGGGAAAGTCGAGTACCACGAAGGAATTTCTGGAAAGATAATTTCTGCCAGAAGCTTACACCGTACTGCAAGCAGTCAGTGTAGGAGCGTCACCGAGATATTGCCTGTAATCCTAATTCTTATGGTTGGGCTGACACCCAGCTTGATCACAGGTAATAACTAAATGGGTCTATATTTTCTCGTCTATGGAACTCTCTAATAAAACTGAGTACGCGATTCTTTCCCTAATAGCGCTAGCAGCCTGCTATTCTAGCGGTGAATCATTACAAATCCGAGAAATAGCAGTACGACAAAACATACCAAACCGCTATTTGGAAGAACTTCTGGCGACATTAAGGCGTGGAGGTTTAATTAAGAGCATACGCGGCGTCAAAGGTGGCTATGTTCTGGCACGAGAACCCCGAAAGATTACACTTCTAGATGCTTTCCGTTGTATGGAGGAAGCAGACGAGGATGTGCCCAATAAAAAATCTACCCCGACATCAGTAGAAACTGAAGTTGTTCAAGAGGTTTGGCAAGAAGCATGTGAGGCAGCTTACTCTGTTCTACAGAAGTATACCATCCATGACCTTTATGAGCAACGAGGGAAACGACGACAGATGGAATTTATGTACTACATCTAGTCTTACGTCGCTAATCCATCTCCTGATTAGGAATCGCGAATTACTAAAAATCTTGATTTGTAGATTTGTAGGGTGGGCACTGCATAGCTTCCTATATTATGGGCGTGGGGTGAGTGGAGAGTGCCCACCCTACGTTGGAGGAGCATGAATCAGGCACGCCCCAATACCGCTTTTTGGAGCAGGAGAAAAGCCTAAAATCAATGCAAATTTTAATGATAAGAATAGAAAAATAAAAGTAATTTCATTATTGAAATAACTAATGATTAGCTTTAGAAATTGACATTTTACAATTGGAGTGCTTTCCAAGCAGAATGAGAGTTAAGAACACTCACGCCAAAAGATTGTTGGAGGCACAAGCGTATGGTTGCACTCACTGCTCGTTCTGAAAATACTCAATCGCACGGTCGCTTGACCATGCAAACAGTTGATATTGGCGTTGAAACGATCGCTATTCGCTCTCTGGATTGGGATCGCTCACGCTTCGATATCGAGTTTGGATTGAACAATGGTACAACCTATAATTCCTTTCTCATTCAAAGTGAAAAGACAGCTTTAATTGACACCTCTCATCGCAAGTTTAAGCAGTTGTACTTAGATGTCTTGAAAGGATTGATTAACCTCTCAACTTTGGACTATCTAATTATTAGTCATACTGAACCGGATCACAGTGGACTTGTTAAAGAGGTGTTGCAGTTAGCTCCTCAAGTGACGGTAGTAGGAGCAAAAGTTGCCATCCAGTTCCTGGAAAATATGATACATCAGCCATTTCAATCGCTGATAGTTAAGAATGGCGATCGCCTCGATTTAGGCAACGGACATGAGTTAGAATTCGTGAGTGCCCCCAATCTTCACTGGCCTGATACTATTTTTACCTATGATGCTAAAACCCGCATCCTCTTCACTTGCGATGCTTTTGGGATGCACTACTGCGACGATCACACCTTTGATGAAGATTCAGAATTAATCGAAGCCGATTTTAAATATTACTACGACTGCCTGATGGGTCCAAATGCCCGTTCCGTGTTGTCTGCTATCAAGCGGATGGAAAAATTAGATATAAATACAATCGCCACAGGGCATGGACCTTTATTACAACATCATTTGTCAGACTGGGTGAGTTGCTACCAGAAATGGAGTCAGGAACAAGCCAAAGCAGATACTCTCGTTGCCCTGTTCTACTGTGAAGATTACGGCTCAAGCGACCAATTGGCAAGAGCGATCGCTCATGGCGTCCAGAGAAATGGGGTAGCGGTAGAACTGGTAGATTTAAATACTGCTGAACCTCATGAAGTCCGGGAATTGGTCAATCAAGCGACGGGTTTGGTGATTGGTATGCCATCCCAATCGAATCAAAATGCCCATGCAGCTTTAAGTACTATTCTCGCAGCTGCACACCGTAAGCAAGCAGTCGGACTGTTTGAAAGTGGCGGTAGGGAAGATGAACCAATTTATCCCTTGCGTAACAAGTTTCAAGAAATCGGTCTGACGGAAGCTTTTCCACCCATTTTGATCAAAGAACCACCAACGCACATCACCGAACAAATGTGTGATGAAGCGGGGACTGACATCGGACAGTGGTTGACTCGCGATCGCACGATCAAACAAATCAAAGCCATAGATAATGATTTAGAACGGGCATTGGGACGGTTAAGCAGTGGACTCTATATTATTACCGCCCAGAAAGCAGATGTCACCAGTGCCATGTTCGCCTCTTGGGTGATGCAAGCGAGTATGAATCCTTTGGGAGTCGCTATTGCAGTTGCGAAAGACAGGGCAATTGAATCATTACTTCACGTGGGCGATCGCTTTGTTCTCAACGTCCTAGAAGAAGACAACTACCAAAGCTTAATGAAACACTTCCTCAAGCGTTTCCCTCCCGGTTCAGATCGATTTGCAAACATTAAAACCTACCCCGCCAGCAATGGCTGTCCGATTTTGGCAGATGCACTAGCATATATGGAATGTGAAGTCACGACGCGAATCGAGTGCAGCGATCACTGGATTATTTATAGCAGCGTCCAAACTGGCAGAGTGGCTAAACTAGATGCCCTCACAGCCGTTCACCATCGTAAGGTTGGTAACCATTATTAAGTTATCGCGCCTAAAAATTGCACATTGATTCCTTATACCAATTCTCCATGAGGATGCACTTAATGTTTATT
>NZ_QMEB01000209.1 GCF_012912135.1 Brasilonema bromeliae SPC951
GAGCAAGAAGAGAGATTTAATTATTTAGTGCAAGTTTATAGAGAATCGGTATTACTAAAATTCACTTATGCATTGTCATTAAAATTTAGATATTTCTACTAGGACTTCATGACTCATTTTCAACACGACTGAATGTCACGACATCCTTTTAAGCAAACTCAGGATCTGTCGAATTGTAACAGCATCTTCGGCTTGGGGAGCTTTTATCAGATAAGTTTCCAAGTCGTTAGCAGCTTGAGCAAATAGACCGAGTTCGTAGCACAAAAGACCGCGATCGCGCAATTCTAGTGCCGCGCCAGGAAACAGTAGTAAAATCCGTTCAACGGCTGCTAAAGCTTTTTCCAACTCCTGCTGATTCAGGTAAATATATTTCAAATTCGCCAATATCCGTGCTAACAACTGCCTCTTACTCACTGTTGCTAAAAATTCCGGTTGCAGCTGCACGGGTTGTTGATAAACTTGATTGAGGCGTTCTTGACAATCTTGTGGAAACATGACTTCGCCAAAATTGAACGCATCAATGAAAATCTCCGTATCTGGAATCTCAGGACGAATTAGAAAATGTCCTGGCATTCCTACGCCCACCATAGGAAAGTCTACTCTTCGGGAGACCTCCATATAAACAAGTGCTAAGGTAATAGGAATTCCCAACCGACGTTCAATGACATTATTTAAAAAGCTGTTGCGAGGGTCATAGTAATCTTTTTGATTCCCAGCAAATCCTAAATCATCATAAAGATACTGATTGATACTTTGAATAACTCGCAAGGGATATCTCTGGGATGGTAAGCGTTCTTGTAGCTCGACAGCCATTGTATCAAAGGCATTAAGATATTCCTCTGGGTCGATGTTGGGATATTCTTCTTGTGCTATGTATAAAGCTGCCTTTGCCAAGTCAATATGCTCATCAGGCTGCTGGATTTCTTGAGCAAAATATTGCCGCGCTGACGAGAAGTTCATAAGCAGATGTTCTTGAATATAGGTTCAAAAAAAAGACGAAAGCGTATATGATGCTTTTTCTACTTTTATATTAAACTTGCTATTGCGATTTCAAAAATAGAAATTCAAAATTCAGCTTACAGTTAAGTCAATAGTGGGATTGACAGTAGCTCAAGCACACTCGGTGCTGGAATTTTCCCTATTTTTGCATCACTTTTTCCCGAAAGATTAAAATTTTAGTATTTTATACTAAATTTGCTTGAAATGCTATCTAATTTAAATGCTCTCTAAAAAGTATAAAGAAGTTGCTTGTCTGTGGTTGCTCATGTCAATGATACAGAGCTTAATATACGCAACCAACAACGCTGGACAAGCTGCTGTCAGTTATAGGTAAAAACAATCGTTCACAAAATTAAATTTTTAACACTGGTTGATTTGATGAAAATAAAAACATAGATGTACATGAATAAACTAATGTATATATGTTCATCTGTGGTTATCAAATACCCAACAGCCTTCTTGAAGGAGCGAGAACATGGAGAACACGAGCACAACTACTTCAGAACGCGTTTCAATACTCGACCAAATACCATCGTCAAATGCGCCGTTGACCTGTTCTGTACCTTCTGCTGGTACCATCGCAGTCACATTACATATCAACGGTACAGAATACAATTTGCAGATTGATCCGCGTGTCACTTTACTGGATGTCCTACGAGAATATATTGGGCTAACAGGTACTAAAAAGGGCTGTGACCACGGACAGTGCGGTGCGTGTACTGTACTTGTTGACGGGTATCGTATCAACTCATGCCTGACGCTTGCTGTCTCATATGACGGTGAGCAAATCACGACTATCGAGGGTTTAGCCGAGGGTGAAGATTTGCACCCAGTACAAGAAGCATTTCTCCACCACGATGCTTTTCAGTGCGGTTACTGCACTCCAGGGCAGATTATGTCTGCTGTAGGACTGCTCTTAGAAGGACACGCGAAAACCGATGCTGACATTCGCGAACAAATGAGCGGCAATATTTGTCGATGTGGCGCTTACGCAAATATTTTTGCAGCAGTTCGTGAATTGTGCAACGGCGAGGACAATTCTAACCCAAACGCCTCAGCACATCAGTGAACAGTGAACAGTGATAACTGATAACTGATCACTGATCACTGTTTTAAGCAAAATAACGGAGGCAAAACGGATGAATCCATTTACTTATGTACGCGCTGCTAATTCGGACGAGGCGATCGCAACACTCACTCGCGAGCCACAAGCAATGTTCATTGCAGGTGGTACCAACATACTTGATTTAATGAAAGAAGGTGTACATACACCAAGTCAACTTGTAGATATTCGCAAACTACCGTCAACAGAAATTGTCACTAAAGATGACGGTGGTATCAGAATTGGAGCGACAGCGCGCAACAGCGATGTTGCATACAATTCAATCGTTCAGGAACGCTATCCTGTGCTGTCAGAAGCCATTCTTGCAGGAGCCAGCGCTCAACTACGGAACATGGCAACAGTCGGCGGGAACTTGATGCAGCGAACACGTTGCTCCTACTTTCATGATACAGCCTTTGCCTGCAACAAACGTCAGCCTGGTTCAGGCTGCGCCGCATTAGAAGGTTTCAACCGGATGCATGCAGTCTTAGGCACAAGTGAACACTGTATCGCCGCACATCCCAGTGACATGTGTGTTGCGCTCGTTGCGCTTGATGCAGTTGTCCAGACACACGGACCTAGAGGTGAGCGGAGTATTCCCATCACAGACTTTCACCTGCTACCTGGTGAGACACCACATTTAGAAACAGTGCTGGAACACGGTGAGATAATTACAGCAGTTGATTTGCCAGAAATACCATTGAACAGGCGATCGCACTACCTAAAAATACGAGACAGAGCGTCTTACGCCTTTGCGCTCGTATCTGCAGCCGTGGTTCTCGAAATAGATGAGGAAGTGATTCGCAATGCGCGTATTGCTCTTGGTGGTGTAGGAACAAAGCCGTGGCGTTCTTTGGAAGCAGAGGAAGTATTAGTCGGTGCACCAGCTACACAAGAGACTTTCACCGCAGCAGCGAATGCGGCGATGCAGGAAGCTAGACCATATCGACACAATGAATTCAAAATTGAGTTAGCAAAACGAACCATTAAAGAAGCACTCAAGACCGTAGCAGCAATCTCAGGAGGTCAAGCATGAGTTCAGGTGTTATTTCCCCCCCAAAAGAAAGAGAGCAAGTTGTCGGTAAGCCAATTAACCGTGTTGACGGACGACTCAAAGTCATGGGTGCAGCTTCCTATGCAGCAGAGATTCCGCAAGAAAATATCGCTCATGCTGTGCTCATCCAAAGCACTATTGCTAAAGGTCGGATAAAAAACATCGAGACTTCTGAGGCAGAGAAAGCACCAGGCATACTTACTATTCTCACCCATCTCAACGCGCCAAAACTTAATCAAATGCAACAAGGAGATATAGTCAAAGGTGCGCTTGGTGAAAAGTTGGTCCCACTGCAATCAGACGAAGTTTTCTATGACGGGCAACATATTGGCGTAGTTGTTGCTGAGACGTTAGAGGAAGCTAAATACGCTGCATCCCTCGTCCGTGTCACTTATGAGGAAGAAAAGCCAAGCGTTGAAATAGAATCAGAATCACCGAAAGCATATCAACCAAAACAGTTTTTTGGCGAAGAACTGCAAGTGCAACGGGGCGATGTAACCAAAGCCTTTGCTGCAGCCGACGTCAAAATTGAACAGACTTACACAACGCCAATTGAACACCACAACCCGATGGAGTCGTCAGCTTCTATTGCCGTGTGGAACGACAATCAACTCACAATCTACGATGCCACACAGTGGGTGATTGGCACACGCAATGTTGTTGCCTACACGCTTGGTATACCAGAGGAAAGTATCCGTATCATCTCGCACTTCGTCGGAGGTGGATTTGGTTGCAAAGGTTTTACATGGTGGCACAGTATCTTAGCAGCAGTCGCCGCGCGTGTCGTTAGTCGTCCAGTCAAACTTATGGTCACGCGCCAGCAAATGTTTACCTCTTGCGGTCATCGTTCACGCACCATTCAACAGCTGGCACTGAGTGCAACAAAAAACGGAAAGCTCACAGCCATTAAGCACGTGACGACATCGCAAACTTCCGAAGTAGATGAATTTATTGAGCCATGCGGATTGACAACAAGGATGCTTTATGCGTGTCCAAACTTAAAAGTGGTGCATCATGTAGTTCGAGTCAACACTGGCAATCCAACACCAATGCGGGCACCAGGAGAAGCGCCAGGTATGTTCGCGTTGGAATCGGCTCTGGATGAGTTAGCGTATGAGTTAGGAATCGACCCTGTAGAACTTCGCATCATCAACCATGCTGATGTAAATCCGCACACAGGCAAACCCTGGTCGAGCAAATACCTCAAAGAGTGTTACCAACTGGGTGCAGAAAGATTCGGCTGGTCACGCCGTAACCCCACACCAGGTTCTATGCGCGATTCTGACTATCTCATCGGTTGGGGAATGGCAACTGCAACGTATCCAGGCTACCGTTCTCCAGCGTCAGCAAAAGCGCAACTTTTCGCTGATGGACGTGCTGTCGTATCGAGTGCAACCCACGATCTCGGTACAGGCACTTACACGGTTATGACACAAATTGCTGCTGATGCGCTTGGGCTACCTGTTGAACGAATTGAGTTTAAGCTGGGTGAATCGTCCATGCCTTTAGCACCTGTTGCTGGTGGTTCGCAGTCAGCAGCAAGTGTTGCACCAGCTGTCCAGGGATCAGCACAAGAATTACGTAGTCGGGTGATTCGTCTTGCGATTGATGACGAATCGTCACCGTTGTATGGAGTCGCACAAGAGGCAATCTTAACTGAGAACGGACGTGTTTTCCTCAAGAACGAGCCATCGAGAGGTGAAACTTACGCAGAACTTTTACAGCGCAACAATCTGCCGATACTAGAAGTTGAAGCGATCGCAAACACTGCTGCCTCAGAGTCACAACAAAATTCAGACAACAAAGTCGTGAGAATCTGCGTTGGCAAAGACGAAAACTCCGACCAGCAGCAGTATGCGTTTCAATCTTTTGGCGCGCAGTTCGCTGAGGTACGCATTCATCCACGTTTGGGACAGGTACGCGTAACGCGCTTCGTGAGCGCTATTGATGTTGGACGCATCCTCAACCACAAAACAGCACGCAGCCAAATTCTAGGCGGTATCACTTTTGGGATAGGCATGGCATTAATGGAAGAGACTGTACTCGACCAACAAAGCGGTCGTTTCGTTGTGCGTAACTTGGCAGATTATCACGTTCCTGTCCAAGCAGATGTCTCTGACATTGACGTGCTATTCATTGATAAACCCGACCCACACATTAGCCCTATCGGTGTGCGCGGTGTTGGTGAAATCGGAATTACTGGCGTTGCAGCAGCAGTTGCCAATGCCATCTATCATGCAACAGGAAAGCGCATTCGCGAGTTGCCAATAACTCCTGACAAGCTGCTGTAAACCTACACCTTGCAGCATTGTTTCTCGTTCCCATGCTCAGCATGGGAATGCATAACTTGAGGCTCCGCCTCAATATAATCATTGGGAGGCAGAGCCTCCTTTTAGGCATTCCCAGCCTCAGGCTGGGAACGAGAGATATAACTTCTTGCAATCCCTAGTCAATTCTCCCGAAAACATGAAAGAATTACAAGATATCCTTACCGACTTCCTGGCAATTAAAAGTCGTGGTCAAACTGCAGTTCTTGCTACAGTTGTCAAGGTCAAAGGTTCTACTTACCGACGACCTGGTGCTCGAATGCTCATGACCCAAGATGGTTGTATGACAGGTTCTATTAGTGGCGGTTGTCTGGAAAATGACGTTTTTGAACACGCCAAACAAGTCATGGCTTCAGGTGAACCGATTTTAGTAAAATATGACCCAGAAGTCGCAGAGGAAATTATTTGGGCACTTGGGTTAGGTTGTAATGGAGCGGTTCATGTTCTCATTGAGCGTTTGGATAAGCAATTAACATTCATTGCCCAATGTCTAACGAAAAGACACTCAGGAGTTTTAGCAACTGTGTTCTGTGTGGACGGTCAAGTTCAGGCAAAGGTGGGAAATCACTTGATGCTTGACTCAGATAAAAATATGACTACTGAAATCGCAGATTCTACTCTTAACCAAGCTATTATTACGGATGCTCAAGCAGCTTTGCAAGAGCAAAAATCAAAAGTTCAAACTTACCAGTTCTCAACCGGTCGTGTAGAAGTTTTCATTGAATTCATCAAGCCGCCAACACCGCTACTCATTTTTGGAGCAGGTCAAGATACTATCCCAGTTGTACGCTTTGCTAAAGAGCTAGGTTGGCACGTCACTGTTGTAGACCACCGACCGACTTATCTAACCCCAGAAAAATTTCCCAATGCTGATAAGTTGATTCTTACCAGTGCAGAAGCTGCTCATAAAAATGTGTTGTTAGAGGATAACACGGTAGCGATCGCGATGACACATAACTACTTCCACGACAGAGAACTCCTAAAAATGTTGTTGCCATCTGCAGTACGCTACATAGGTGTGCTTGGTCCAAAACGCAGAACCGCAGAATTACTAGAAGATTTGCACTCCATAGGAATGTTCTACACTCAAGAACAACTCAACCGAGTGTATGCTCCAGTTGGTATTGACATTGGCGCTGATACACCAGTGGAAATTGCGCTTTCCATAATTGCTGAGATTCAGGCTGTCCTTGCCAAACGTACTGCTGGGTTGTTGAGAGATAGAATTGGACCGATTCATCATCCTATCGATGAACCAGATGTTCAAGCAATCCAGTCCCGTCAGCAACATCTCAACGTATGATAAACTCGCCTCAGGCAGAAAATGCAACCTCAGCTATTGGCGCAATCATTCTGGCGGCTGGCGCATCAACTCGCATGGGTCAGCCGAAACAACTCCTACAATTTCAAGGGCGCAGCTTCCTGCGTCATACTGTAGAGGTTGTTGTTGCCTCAGTTTGCAACCCTATTATCGTTGTGCTGGGAGCGTATGCAGAAAAAATGCGTCAAGAAGTTAGCCAGCTTCCGGTTCTGGTGGTAGAAAACTCGCAATGGGACGAGGGGATGGGTGCTTCTATTAAAGTTGGTATGACAGCACTCAACGCTGCTGCTGAAGAAATTGAGGGAGTCGTGCTGACACTGTGCGACCAGCCATTTATTTCCTGCAATGTTATCAATCAACTTGTCGCTGCTTACCATTCTACAGGTCAGGGGATTATTGCTTCTGAATATGCTCAAACATTGGGAGTTCCAGCCCTTTTTAGCCACAAGTTTTTTTCAGACCTCACCAGTTTAGAAGCGACATCAGGCGCAAAACAAGTTATTAAGAAATATTCCCATGAGGTCTTTTGCCTCCCTTTTGCAGCAGGTGCTATTGATATCGATACACCGCAGGACTACGAGCGATTACTAAGTCAAAGTTAGTGACATCCTCCCACACCAATATCATTGATTATGGTGTGGGCTTCCCAACGTTGCGGTTGGGCTTTCCTGTTTCCGCCGTGTTCAACTATAGCAAACACAGCAGTTTTCTATGATTGATAGCCAGAACACACCATATCGCCAGTAAGGCATACGATACGCTCCGTGTTTTGCATTAATCCACGTCGTGAATAATTAAAAAAATAATACGGTATTTTTATCGGCTTATAGTTGTTATTATCCAAAAAGTAGTTTATACTTGTTAACAAATGAAATAAAACTAGGTGAAACACATGGCTGACATTGTAGATACTGCAGTTAACGCTGGTTCTTTCAGTACTCTAGTTGCAGCAATCCAAGCTGCCAATCTGGTAGATACTCTCAAAGGCGCTGGTCCATTCACCGTTTTTGCACCCACAGATGATGCGTTTGCTAAGCTTCCAGCAGGCACAGTAGACGCATTGCTTCAGGACATTCCAAAACTCCAGAAAATCCTGACGTATCATGTTGTTTCAGGCAAGGTGACATCAGCTGAAGTAGTTAAGCTTGACTCAGCTCCTACAGTTGAAGGTTCACAAGTGAAAATTGATGCTTCTAATGGCGGCGTCAAAGTGAATGATGCCACAGTCACAACACCGGATGTTACTGCTGATAATGGTGTCATCCATGTTATTGACACAGTGTTGATTCCTGCATAAGGAAACACTTCACCCAGTAAATATCGCTTTTGGGGCAGCCACTACCTACAGTCGGTGCCCCACATTAAAATTAGAAAACACCACATTAACCAAATCTCTAGTTATTACTGAAAGTTGACCGGTTTTTTCGGAATCTGGTCTAGCTGCTGTGTCTGCCATCAATAGACACAGCATTTGTTATAGATGAACTTTTTTTGTTAACGAATATAGCAGCATAACCTAATTACCACTCCACAGCCTGAATCTTAAGGAGAAATTTAAGCGCAATAGAGGGGATCGTTCAGTGCTAATCTTGAAGAGACAAGAGCAAAATCTTATGTCCTTGACGACCCGATCCCAAATATAGCTTCAATCATTAAGGCTCAGCATGGTCACCACAGCAGAAAAAACAAACATTGGTTACATTACCCAAGTTATTGGTCCGGTTGTTGATGTCAAGTTCCCCAACGGGAAAATGCCGCAAATCTACAACGCTTTGACAATCAAAGGTACTAACGAAGCCGGACAAAACATCTCAGTTACTACCGAAGTGCAGCAGCTGCTAGGTGACAACCAAGTCCGAACTGTTGCGATGAGTTCCACTGATGGTTTAGTGCGTGGTCTGGAAGTTACTGATACTGGCGCTCCCATCAGTGTGCCTGTTGGTAAAGCCACGCTGGGTCGGATTTTCAACGTCCTTGGCGAACCTGTGGACAATAGGGGACCTGTCAATTCGGATGAAAAATTGCCCATCCACCGCGATGCTCCCAAATTCACAGAATTGGAAACCAAACCTTCGGTGTTTGAAACCGGAATTAAAGTTGTTGACCTGCTAACTCCCTATCGGCGCGGTGGTAAGATTGGTCTATTTGGCGGTGCTGGCGTAGGCAAGACCGTCATTATGATGGAGTTGATTAACAACATCGCCACACAACACGGCGGAGTGTCAGTGTTCGCTGGAGTGGGTGAGCGCACCCGTGAGGGCAATGACCTTTATAATGAAATGATTGAATCTGGGGTAATCAACAAAGATAACCTCAACGAATCGAAGATTGCCCTAGTGTACGGTCAGATGAACGAGCCACCCGGAGCAAGAATGCGGGTTGGTCTGTCGGGTTTGACAATAGCAGAGTACTTCCGCGATGTTAACAAGCAGGACGTGCTGCTGTTTGTTGACAACATCTTCCGATTTGTGCAAGCAGGTTCAGAAGTATCAGCTCTGTTGGGACGGATGCCTTCTGCGGTAGGATATCAGCCAACATTAGGAACCGACGTAGGTGCACTGCAAGAGCGCATCACTTCCACCAACGAAGGGTCAATTACCTCAATTCAAGCAGTGTACGTACCTGCGGACGACTTAACCGACCCCGCACCCGCAACCACATTCGCTCACTTGGACGGAACAACAGTGCTATCGCGGGGTTTGGCTGCTAAAGGAATTTATCCAGCTGTGGATCCCCTAGATTCTACTTCCACCATGTTGCAGCCCAACATTGTTGGCGAAGAACACTACAACACTGCTCGTGCTGTACAATCAACACTGCAGCGTTACAAGGAACTTCAAGACATCATCGCGATTCTCGGTTTGGATGAACTGTCTGAAGATGACCGTCTGACTGTGGCGCGTGCACGGAAAGTTGAGCGTTTCTTGTCCCAGCCGTTCTTTGTGGCAGAAGTGTTCACTGGTTCTCCTGGTAAGTACGTGAAGCTGGAAGAAACCATCAAAGGCTTCCAGAGAATTCTTGCTGGAGAGTTGGATGATCTGCCAGAGCAAGCTTTCTACTTGGTTGGGAATATTGATGAGGCGATCGCCAAAGCTGAAAAACTCAAGGGCTAATATTCAGTGAACAGTCATCAGTGAACAGTGAGACCAGTGCTGCGGTCCTTGTTTCCCTCGTGCCGGCTCTGGCGTTAGCCGTCAGGCGTGCGCTTTGCGCATACCCGAAGGGTTATCAGGATAAGTATGATAACTGTTCACTGATACTTGATGACCAGTAACTGATAACTGATAACTGATAACTGATAACTGAAATATGACATTGACTGTTCGTGTAATTTCCCCAGATAAAACTGTGTGGGATGCCCCAGCTGAAGAAGTCATTTTGCCCAGCACCACTGGTCAACTCGGTATCCTCAGCGGACACGCACCACTGTTAACAGCCTTAGATACGGGCGTTCTGCGAGTACGTGCCAATAAAAATCAGGCTTGGATAGCGATCGCCCTGTTAGGTGGCTTTGCCGAAGTTGAACAAGATGAAGTCACAATTCTGGTAAACAGTGCTGAGCGGGGTGACACAATTAACATAGAGGAAGCCCGTGCTGCTTTGAGTGAAGCAGAAGCCCGTTTGAATCAAGTACAAGCAGGAGAGCGCCAAAGCCAAATCCAAGCAAACCAAGCATACAAACGCGCCCGCGCTCGTTTTCAAGCTGCAGGTGGTACAGTCTAGCTGCTTGTAGGTAGGGTTACTTTATCTACAAATTGTTCTCTGACAGAAGTTTCCAGTAAGTCTGAAGGAACATGAGGTTATAAGAGGCTTAGCTTGCTTTTACCATACTTTAGGCGTGGCTGGCAGACTGCTGTCTGAGGACAAATACTACCAAGGGAGTGCATTATTCGCTTTTGCCAGTTCTGCGTTGCGTATGTCCCAAGGGGAGCTACTGCGGTCTTGGGGTTTCACGCCACTGGCTCCCCAAGTGGAGCAAGTGGCGTGACACGCGCTCGTCGCAAAGCGTCCCGTTGAGGGATACGCGAACACAGAGAATAAAAAAACCGCAGAGGCGCAGAGAACACAGAGAAAGAGAGAAAGAGAGAAAGAGAGAAAGAGAGAAAGAGATAGGGAGAGGGAAAATTCTCTGCGCGCGTATTATGTACCTGAAAACCCTTCATCTGCGACAATTTCGCAACTATAAACAGCAGCAAGTTGAGTTTAGTGCTCCCAAAACCATTTTGGTAGGCAATAATGCTCAGGGCAAGTCCAATCTGTTGGAGGCGGTGGAATTGCTGGCGACATTGCGATCGCACAGAATGGCACGCGATCGCGATTTAATTCAAGATGGAGAAACCATAGCCATGCTTGTTGCCACTTTAGAGCGACAAACTGGCATCAGTGACCTTAGTCTCACCTTGCGTCGAAATGGTCGCCGTACCGTTGCTTTGAATGGTGAGACTCTGCGGCGTCAAATGGATTTTCTTGGTGTCTTAAATGCAGTACAGTTCTCTAGTTTAGATTTAGATCTTATTCGCGGTGGTCCTGAAGGTCGTCGAAATTGGCTGGATACTCTGTTAATCCAACTTGAACCTGTCTATGCTCATATTTTACAGCAATATAATCAGGTTTTGCGACAGCGCAATGCCTTCTTAAAAAGCACTTTGCAACACCAGTCGCCATCGTTACGGGAAGCGGGTGCGCGTCTACAAGAAAAATCACTGCATCAGGTCAGTGCAAAAGCCCAAACTCCACAGCATTCTGAGTTAGATATTTGGAATGCACAGTTGGCTACCACGGGAACACGGGTGATTCGACGACGCGATCGCGCCATACAGCGACTAGCCCCTATTGCCAAGGCTTGGCACGCCAGTATCAGTGGTGGTACAGAAATTCTAGAACTCAACTACTCACCCAATGTCTCATTAGACCAGAACAATCCGGAACAATTACAGCAAGCTTTTCTAGAAAAAATAGAGCAACGTGCGGTTGCGGAGTTGCATCAAGGCACAACTCTTGTTGGTCCCCATCGCGACGAAATAGAATTGACAATTAATCAAACACCATGCCGTCAATACGGTTCTCAAGGTCAGCAGCGAACTTTGGTACTAGCCTTAAAGCTAGCAGAATTGCAACTTATAGAACAAGTGGTTGGCGAACCACCCCTGCTACTACTTGATGATGTCTTAGCAGAACTTGATCCATCTCGACAGAATCAGCTACTCGATGCCATTCAAGACCGCTTTCAAACCCTGATCACCACTACTCATCTGGGTTCTTTTGATTCACAGTGGCTAAATTCTTCGCAAATTCTTGCTGTGGATTCTGGTGAAATATCGCAAGCAAATAAGTAAGTCTGCCCGTCATTAGTCAACCGTCTCCCAATTCGCCAATACAGTCGTCATTTATTTATGGGGATTTCCCTGTTCACTGTTCACTGTTCACTGTTCACTGTTCCCTGTTCCCTGTTCCCTGTTC
>NZ_QMEB01000210.1 GCF_012912135.1 Brasilonema bromeliae SPC951
GGATATCGCTAATGTTGTTGGTGTCTCCGGCTACCAGGTTGCTGGCACTTGACTCAAACGCCACAAAGCGCCCATCAGCGGAAATGGCGGGGGTATACGAGAAGCCATTCCCCTGGGTGCCATCGTCGGCGACAGAAACTCGGGTGGTGGTGCCCGTTAGGAGGTCGCGAACGAAGATATCGCTAGTGTTGTTGGTGTCTCCGGCTACCAAGTTGCTGGCAGTTGAGTCAAACGCCACAAAGCGCCCATCAGCGGAAATGGCGGGGTTAGAGGAGTTGTTATTCCCCTGGGTGCCATCGTCGGCGACAGAAACTCGGGTGGTGGTGCCTGTTAGGAGGTCGCGAACGAAGATATCGCTACTGTTGTTGGTGTCTCCGGCTACCAGGTTATTGGCAGCAGAGTAAAACGCCACAAAGCGCCCATCAGCGGAAATGGTGGGCTTACGGGAGTAGTTATTCCCCTGGGTGCCATCGTCGGCGACGGAGACCAGGGTGAGAGACGAGATTTCGGTTAGATTTGTACCCATGATAAATATTTATTCTCACGGTATATACATAAGTATACGGTAAAGGTCACGTAAGAAAAAGTTTATTCTGCGTTTGGTGGAAATTGGTGTATGGACTAAGAAACGACAAAACGACCGATTTGTTTATACCTATTAATTAAAGAGTGAGATGTCTGAGAATTAATTGACAAACATCTCTGGCTGCGATTGATTCAGACTCAAGTAAGTGAGTTTGGCGAGTCATAAATAATGGTCCATTGGCAGGAGAAGCAGTGATACAACCGTGAGAACCACGCACTAAGGTAGCATCTAAGGGAATAACATCCATTAAGTAGCGAAAACCAAGCTGTTTTTTCAGCAGTTTGAAACCAATTTTGAACTGGGGAAATTTGATATCGGGATCAACGAATAATTCCACAGGATCATAACCAGGCTTGCGATGAATATCAACTGTTCTGGCAAAATCAGGGGCACGATTGTCATCAAGCCAGTAGTAGTATGTAAACCAAGCATCTGAGTTTGCGATCGCCACTAATTCTCCTGACCTTGGGTGATTCAGACCGTAAGCTGGCTTTTCGTCTTCGCCTAAAACTTGAGCAACGCCTTCTGTGTTTTCTAGGAGCGATCGCACTTTCGGAATATAAAACGGGTCATTGACATAAACATGAGCAATTTGATGGTCAGCTACAGCAAATGCTTGACTTGCACCAGGATCAAGCAGTTCTCGTCCCAATTCTTCGCGCACAGCTAGCAAACCATTTTCCCGCAGTATCCGATTGAGGTGGACGGGTTGGGATACGGGTGTAATACCATATTCTGACAAAACAATAACTTGAGCGCCGCGATTTTCGTAGTATTGAATCAAATCGCCACAAACAGCATCAATTTCTTGTAAATCCTTGGTGACTAAGTTATCTTCAGGACCGAACTTTTGCAAGCAATAATCTAAATGAGGTAGATAAATCAGTGTCAGCGTCGGGTTACAGCGTTCTTCCACCCACTTAGCTGAAGAAGCGATCCACTGGGTAGAAGCAATCGATGTGTTGGGACCCCAGAAATTGAACAGAGGAAACTGACCGAGTTCAGCTTGGAGGGGCGATGCTCCAGAGGAGCCGCCTTGCGGCGAACGCCATTCTTGTGGTTGTGTATAAATATCGGGTAATTTTCTACCATCAGACGGATACATTGGTCGCGGGGTAACTGCATAGTCCGCCGACGAGTACATGTTGTACCACCAGAACAAATTGGCGCAGGTAAAGGAGGGGTCTAGCGATCGCGCCATATCCCACACTTTAGGAGCCTGTACAAGTTTATTAGACTGTCGCCAAAATTTTACTTCACACTCGTCACGAAAATACCACCCATTCGCAACAATGCCATGTTCATTCGGCATTTTGCCTGTCAGATAGGTTGCTTGAACTGTGCAGGTGACAGCAGGTAATACCGATGCAATTGGAACGACTTTCCCAGAAGCCGCCCAACGTGACAGCGACGGTGTATGTTCCCCTAACAGGCTGGGTGACAATCCTACGACGTTGAGAACAACTGTTTTATTCATAGTCGCAAATTCCAGGGAGTCGGCACGATTTCATGTCAGAATGATGATTTCAATCTTAGTTCTCTAACCAAAACTCAGATTCGATTCACGAAAATCTTTTTTGAAGACTGTTTAAGGTATACTTTATTTTCCTTTTTAAGACAGATTTAATTGAAAGATTCGATTTCATTGCGTGCGCCTAACTTAAAGATTAGAATGCTTGAGTTTTGAGAAAACTCTTGTTCAAGACATTGAGAGTAAACATGGGTATAATATATCTGTTTTCTATACGAGCAGAATAGCTTTTACCTGGTGTAGGAGACTTGTGAACTTCAAACATAATAGCTTATCTTATATCTTGTACCTATCCGTAGAAACCTCGGTTTAGTGAAAAGCAGCGCAATAAGTTATATTACTTTTATTCAACTTGATTGCTACATTGAAAACTTTGAGTGTTGTACTGGTTCATGAAATGACATCAATTTTTTTTGGTGCAAGATGTCAGTTATTTGATTTCATCAAGTGTTTTTGTGTTGTGGCTTCCAACTCAAACACTTACTAGATACTGATTTTGAATGAGAAGCGGTAATTCAATAGAAACATTAATTGAATGTTTCGCTTTCATATCCTTTTCATAACATTTTTGATAACACCCACTCATACTCCCGTTGGATTGATGCTAGTAAATCTAGTTTCATCTCAGTCGGCAGCACTTCCCAAGTATAAGTTTCAATTTCCAGGTGGCTACAGGCATGATTGATTTGTAGCAAGTCTAACACAGTAGAAATGTCGTCTTGAGTAGACTGGAACAGCTGGTAATCGTGGATAAAAATGGGGACATGGAAGTGAATCCGCCATTCACGATCTGTGGTATAATCCAAATCTGGTAAAGCTTTTTCCAAATCTGTATAATGACGTAATCGTCCTGTACTTTCGCGTGCTATGACTTGGTGTAAGTAGGTAGACTCGGCAAAAGGAAGTAACCGCTTTTTCACTAGAGAGCGCTGTTCTCTATCGTTGGGTATGTTCACTTGCAACGCGGCACTGATTTGAATCTTACCAACTTGAATACCTGCTGCTTGAAATTGCTTGAAAACCGAAACTGGGTTTTCATACTCTACGGCAAAGTGGCAAGTATCATAACAAACACGCACGTGTTCTAGTATGAGAGCCTCAGCTGCTTCTAAAGAAATCCCTAAATGCTTTGCTAAATATTCTCCCCCAATCGGCAACAAGTGCCTCTGGAAATAATCAACAACTTCGGCAGCATTTTCTATTAATCCATCTGGTTCTGGTTCCAAATCTATGTGCAGGAGTTTTCCTGTTTCGGTTCGGATGCGTGCCATTTCTGCCACGACCTGTGCTAAGTTGAGGCTGGCGCTGCTTGTTAAGGATGCCAGGAAAAGTTGATTTCCCTTGAACCAAGGCTTATATGACAACGGTAGTGTAGAAATGCTGCCTTCCATATCGGCTGGCAAGAGTTGTGCCAGGATGTTTACCAGTCGTAGGGTATACTCCAATCGCTCCTGCTTAGACCAGTCTGGTGCATAAACTTGGTCTTTGACAACCTGCCAATGAAATCCACCGAAGGGAAAACCATTTAAGGTAAATACGTATAAGTCCAGTTCTGTCAACCATGACTGAAACTCAGCTAAGGCGTTTCCTTGCAGCAGTTCTTTGGTTGCGACATCCGCCAAACGCAATCCAATACCATAGGGTTTTTCTGGGGCTAGCTGTGCTTTGAGTGCAGGAATGTATTGCTTTAAGTTGGCAAAGACTTTGCTCCATTCTTCACCAGGATGAATATTCGTGCAGTAGGTTAGGTGAAAGTTGTGATTTGTTTCTATTTTCATCTGTATTTTTAATCGCGCCTGTTATCCTTGACTCAACTTGTTATGAAAGCCTGCTTAGAGGTTTGGAACCGCAGATGGACACAGATAGACGAGGCAGTGCGTTGGGGAGCCACTGCCGTGCGCGGGTTCCCCGCGTTGAGGCATGTGGCGTGAGCCAGTACTTGATGAGTGTTTCCCTCACTTGGTATCTGGTGAGACCAGCGCGAATGACGGCTCTCCCTCCGTAGGCGACTGGCGAACCCGAAGGGCGTCCGGCGTGCCGCTCTTGTTGCACCTGCCGTGCAGATAGTTTATCTGTGTCATTTGTGTCCATCTGTGGTAAAATTCAAAAAATTTCAACAGTCTCACATCACACATTCCCAACCTGAGGCAGGTAAGGAAGAATTGTAAAACTCGCCCAACAACCAAGTTGCTTGCCGAAATAGAGATATATCTACTTCATGAACCTCTATACCTTTACCAATACCTTGCAATAGCGTGAGGGTTAATTCACCGCCCAGGTGTTCGCGAAACTCACTCAGCCCCCGGAACAAGCAACGGGGATGTTCCAGTTCTGTTATTTTTTCAGACAGTTCTGGTACGTACAATAGAAAGTTTAATGACAACAAAGTATTTAATATCCGCTGCCACTCTAACCGAGACAGCAGCCCGATTAGGTAGGAATAGGTACTGTCTAAGGCAATGCCGATCGCCACTGCTTCCCCATGACGTAATCTATGGTTTGTCAGCTGCTCAAGTTTATGTGCTGCCCAGTGACCAAAATCTAATGGGCGAGATGAACCCACTTCAAAGGGATCACCATTGTTAGCAATATGATCCATGTGCAATTGAGCACAACGGTAGACGACTTGTTGCATGGAGTTCAAGTCTCGACAGATGAGTGCATCAGCGTGGGTACTGATGTACTCAAAGAAATCAGGATCCTTGATGAGCGCGACTTTTACTGCTTCTGCGATTCCACAACGCCAGTCACGGTCATTTAGGGAAGTTAAGAAGCTAAAATCATTTAAAACTGCATAGGGTGGAGCGAAAGTGCCAAGAAAATTCTTTTTGCCAAAGGCGTTAATTCCGTTCTTGACTCCTACAGCAGAATCATTTTGTGCTAACACTGTTGTAGGAATACGAATCAGACGAATTCCTCGGTGTGCTGTTGCTGCTGCATATCCAACTAAGTCTAATACAGCACCACCACCAATTCCTAATATATAAGAGTGGCGGCAAACCCCCACTTCATCTATGATTTGGTGAATTTTTGAGAGTTCGTTTGGATCGTTTTTGGCTGCTTCTCCTCCTTTGATGATGATTGGCTCGGCAGCAAGTTTGAGTGTGTCTGGATGGCGATCGCAATAAGCAACGATTTGCTTGAGTAGCGTCCGTCGAGACTGCAACAATCCTGAATCTACAATTGCTAAGACTTTTTTTGGTCCAACTTCCCCATCGCCAGCAATCACTTGTGCCAGCAGGGAATTTTTCAGATCAAACACACCATTAGTAAAATGCACCCCGTAGTGGAAAGTCACTGAGAAACTTTGCCGGATGGGTTGCATATTGAGTGTTGCCTTTTGCCTGATGTCTATTACCATATTTTTGTGGATATTTCTATAAGCGCGGCACGATTTAGAGCTTGAAGGAACACCTCGCTTGAGTGTGAACCGTCAATTTTGACTTTGTTGTTGATAACGTAAAAAGGCACGCTAGTGATGCCATTCAATCGAGCAAATGTTGACTCGGCTAGAACCGCATCGGCAAGAGCGTTACCGTTCAATTGCAGTCGTAATACAGTAGAATTCATGCCATATTTTGTGCCGATAGCAACAATAACGTCAAGGTCACCGAGGTTCAAACCCTCTTCAAAGTAAGCCTTGTAAACTGCTTGCACAACATCGTTTTTGATGTCATCTGGTGCTAACGCAATCAATCGATGGGAAAGTATACTATTGACAGCCAGATGAATCTTGTTAAAATCTAATTTGACTCCTGCTGCATGACCAATATTTCGCACGTGGTCAAATAGCTTCTCTATTGCTTGCGGTTCTATGCCTTTTCTCTGTTGCATGTAGCTACGAAATTCGCAGCCAGCAGCAGGAATGGAATTGTCTAGAAGAAATGGGTGCCACCGAATTTTCACTGTTTGTTGATATTGTGCCAAAGCATCAAAAAGATGCTTATGACCGATTCGGCACCACGGGCATACGGTATCGTGATAGATGTCGATCAGCATGGTTTTCGTGAGTCAGGTTGGGAGAAGTAATGCTTTCCTCAGCAAAAAAGTTTTGAGCAGTTTCAAATTCTTGGATGATTGCACCTCGGTCTTTCTGTGCGACTAACCTTGCCAAGCGGTTGTAAGTATCAGCTAACTTAGCAATGGCATGACATCTATCATGCGTAGCAAGCATAATGTCCACACATAAGTGTGGGCTTTGAGTAAACAAACGCTTGATGATGTCTATTTCTTGACGGTAGCTTGGACTTGACATACACAAACTGCGCTCTATGTCAATTTTTTCTTGTGCTAAGAAAACACCAACGCTAAATCTGGAGAAGTGCCTTGTTGCCTGAATAATCACCATCATGTAGTCGTGTTCTTCAGGTGTTGAGACTATCACTTCTCCACCCTGACTTTTGATAAAGTCTAATAACCACTCAAATGAATCGTCGTTCCGACCTGGACAGGCTACTACCTTCTGTCCAGCGAAGGATTTGACATTTGGACCAAACATGGGATGCAATCCCATAACCGGACCACGATGGTGTTCAAGCATCGCTGACATCGGCTCAGTTTTGATACTTGTGATGTCACAAAGTGCTGTGGTTGGTGCAAGATATTGAGCCGCACGCTTTATAACATCTGCTGTCCACTGAATTGGAACAGAGACTATCACAAGTTCAGCACAACTGAGGAGGTTGTCTGCATATTCCCAGTCTTCATTTTCGAGAATTCTTACATTGTGACCTGCTGCTGTCAGTTGCTGAGTAAAGAATCTACCCATTCTTCCAGCACCACCTATGATGGTGATTCTCCGGGGTGTTATCTGTGTAGACGAAGATGAATCAACTGTGGAAAGGGCAGCATAACAACTGTTAACTAAATTTACCCGAACTGATTCAGGAACACCAGCTTGAGCAAGTAAAGAGCCGAGAGTTGCTAGTTGTTCTTCTATAGCTGAAATTTTGGATGCTGTTAAAAGTGTATGGCGATCGCTCGTGTGGATCTGGTGTTCTACGCGTTCAGCGTAGCTCTGCCGTAGGCAATCGCCATCGCCCCCAAGGGCAAGGCTTGCTGTGTGAGTATCGCGCTGCGGATCACACAGGCTTTGATCCGTTTGCTTGAGCAATTCTTGAGTCATAATAGGTTATTTACGGCGAATGAGCAGATGCAAACAACACAAAGACGCTCTGAGGCGAAGTTGTAGAGACGTTGCATGCAACGTCTCTACGAAATTTCTATAATTTAAAAACACCTCGGAATTAATGACATGAACCATTAGTGACTAATGATTAATGACCAGTGACTAATGACTAATGACTTAAATATCAATCATCGATTCGCTAGAGGTCAATTTTGGTAACATACCTAAAGAAGGTGATTGGGATTTTGTAGCAATAACTTCACTAAATAAAGCTTCGTACTCAGCTAAGGCTTGCTCAAACGAATAATGTTCTACAGCAAACAGCCTTCCAAAGTAACCTAGCTTTGCTACTTTTCTTGGATTGTTATACAAATCCACGATTCCTTCTGCTAACGCTTGCGGTGATTCTGGTGCAACAACTATGCCGCCGCCACTGTTACGCACTGCCCGTGCTGCTGTACCAGAGACGGGAACTGAGGCGACAATGGGACGACCACTAGCCAACAACAGTGGGATTTTGGAAGGCATATTGAAGGATATAACATTGCGCTTTTGTACTACCAAACCCACATCTGCCGCTGCCAGCATTTCGGGTAGTTTTTCTCGCGGCATTAGAGGTACAAGCAACACGTTGTCAGCCCCACATTTTTGACAATATGCCTCCAATCTTTTCAATGCTTTTTCTTCTCCAGCAATGACAAAGACGATTTGTGGTATATCTCGCAGACTAGATGCAGTTTCGATGACTGTTTCTAATCCTTGTGTCAAGGCAATGTTGCCGGAGTAAAGTACAACAAATTTATCTTGGAGTTGATGGGCGATGCGAAATGAGTTGCTCTTTTTTGGTAAGGGGCGGATAAAATTCACATTTACCCAATTGGGAATGCAAACAATTTTTTGAGCTGGGACTCCCTTGTCAACTAAATTTTCAACAAACCCATCGGCAATCACGCTAATAGTGTGTGCGCTACGGTATGCAAATTGCTCTATGGCTTGCAAAGCACGAATCATCCATTGATTTTTGATGAGTCCAATGCGCACAGCGGCTTCTGGTAATATATCTTGTACATTTAGTACGACTGGACACTTATGTAACCAACCAAGTAGCGTTGCTGGTAAGGATACCAATAGTGGTGGTACTGTCAGGAGAATAACATCCGCTTGCCAACCGTTCAGAGCTTGTGGCAAACTTGTAAACACAAAACTCAACTCCAAGAGCAGTCTATCTATCAGATTTGGTTTAGATTTTATCCGTAAATAACTACGCTGGATGGTCACGCCGTTTTTTTGTTCGGTCATGTACCACTTGCCCCGATACTCTTGGTATATCTCCCGTTGGGGATAATTAGGCATTCCTGTAATCACTCGCACTTGGTGACCTTGCTTTACCAGTCCTTCCGCCAGTTCAGTCATTAAAGGGGCAATTCCGATTGGCTCTGGATGATAGTTGTAAGAATAAATAAGAATCCGCATTATCCGTTTCTTTGTTAGGTAAGGTCAAATCGACAGTGTGAGTTTTGTTGTTTTCTTACAAGATGCACGGTGAGTCGCGGTCTATAGGCTAAGCTGAGTAGTATAAATCCAGCATATTCCCTGATGTTTACTCCTGATATTAGCTCTAAGATAGAATTTTAACGTGTGCCTCAAGTAACAGCAAATATTTGTGACAAAGCTATTGAAATAGGCAATAGACAGAGGATGAGTAATCCGTATGGCAAACTGGCAAAACCAGCAGCAACTGTGGCGTCTAAAACAATGAGTGACAAGACTCCTGCACGCACGGCTGTGCGAATATTTTCTGGAGATGGTTGACTCACTGCTTTGATAAAAGGTAGTAAGACCCGCACAGCCAGCAATATAACGAATGGCAAGACTGCAAGCAGGTGATAATTCTCTAACAACGAGAGTCCTAATAAAGCGGCAATAACCATGCCAATAAGTATAAGGGTGATACCACCAGTACTACTTTTACCTCCATGAACTTCACCTCGACTAAGAGTTGTGATGGCAGCAATGTAAACAATGGGAATCAGCGCTAAAAACCAATAGTTTGATACCATTGGTGAAACTGCGCTCACACCAAGCATGAGGTTGCCACCGCGACAAAGCCCCATGTTGAGCGGACCAAAAATAGGGTTATGCTTGCTGTAAGCATCGTAGAGGACTGCAGCAGCTGCAATCCCACAACCTAGAGTGGCACTCAACCAGGAGACTTGAGAAGCTGCCAGTATGCCAGCACTCAAAAGCAAACCTCCCAGAATAGATGCACCTTGACGGGATGCTCTACCGCTGGGAATAGGTCGCTCAGGTCTTTCTATAGCGTCTATTTCCGCATCAAAAACATCATTAAAAACAATACCACCGCCATATAAACCTGTAGTTGCTAGAAGCAACCATGCAAGTGATATCAAATCAGAGGAAGATAGGGAAATAAAAACAATGCATCCTGAAGCAGCGAACCCAGCTAGAATATCTGCCCACGCGGTAACGATGTTAGCAGGTCGCAGTAACTGGAGATATGCCCAAAGGCGAGAAGAATTTAAGGTTGCAGCGTTCATAGCAAGCAGGTGGAGGAGGAAAAGATTGACTTTTTACTCTATCAATGCATATTCACGAGTTGGAGACTCAACGACGGGTTTTTGTCCCCGAAGTACCGAGTTACCACTAAATAGCTGTCGCTGGTCGATGGGCGATGGGTTGAGCCAGTCTGACTCGTGCATTTGACCGCTTTGGCTGTAAGCAGTAAGTGCATTTTCATAACACACAGCTCGTATATGCGCTTCTGGAATTCCCCTTTCTCGCATGAGTTGAGCAGTCTTAGGAACCGCGAGTGGATCGCTCACACCCCAATCAGCACTGCTGTCTACGATGATGCGATTGCATCCATACTGGCGTACAACCTCAACCATGCGGGCATTCCCCATTTTGGTATTGGGGTAAATTGTAAAAGCTGCCCAAAAACCCCGATCCAAAACTTCCTGCACAGTCTCTTCGTTGTTGTGATCTACAATCACTTTTGATGGATCTAATCCATGCTCGATACAGACATCCATACTGTGACTAGTGCCTGCTTTTTTATTGCGGTGAGGTGTGTGAATCATCACCAGCATATCCAGTTCTCTTGCGAGTTCTAGCTGCAAGCGGAAGTATTTGTCTTCTTGCGGAGTCATGTCATCGTAACCAATTTCACCAATGGCAACAACTCCCTCTTTGCAAGCGTATAGGGGCAAAAGTTCCATAACTTGCTCTGCCAATGGTTCATTATTAGCTTCTTTGGAGTTCAAACCAATTGTACAGTAGTGTTTTATACCAAATTGAGCAGCACGGAATCGCTCCCAGCCCACTAAGCTGCTAAAGTAATCTTGGAATGAGCCAACGCTCGTACGGGGTTGTCCAAACCAGAACGCAGGTTCAATCACAGCGACAATGCCAGAGTCCCGCATCTTTTGGTAATCGTCGGTTGTGCGGGAACTCATGTGAATGTGAGGATCTATATACATCATGGCAGCGGTGTTGATTGTTACAAAATTAGTCATAGGCTTGTAGTCAGCGCTTGAGCGCTGACTACGAAATAGTTAAGCGACTCCAAGTCAAATGCCCTGCTTGAATTTGGGCTTGTAGGTTTGGATAACGGGCAAGGAGTTGTTGAGCTTGTGGTAAAGGACACGAGGAAGTGGCGATCGCCGCTGCTGCTTGTTGCACTGGGTCGGGGTCTTGTATTGCTCGCTCTAAATCCGCTAACATCGCATTGTCGGCAAATCGCCCCACCAGTCGCCAAAGTTCGGGAGAGACTGTGCGCTTTGCTGCCCAACGTTCATGGGCGTAGTCAACTAGCATCTGAGCTAGTTCTGGATTTGCACGTTCCTCAAGTCCTTGAATAAGATACAAAGGGCTGCCTACAAATAAGGCTTTCAATACCATCTGATTCCAAGCAAGGTCACTTAGATACTCTGCTGGATAGGAATTTCGCAAAGCGACAGCGTTGAAAACTGCTGTCATATTACTGCGAACTCCCTCAGCCGCACGAGCGCGAAACTTTTCTGGGTAAGGTAAAAGTGGTAATGTTTGGTAAAGTGCCACTAACTCTCCCACATCAGCGGCTGTAAAAACTCGTTCCAACGTTTGTAAGTACTTCTGCTCATTATCCTGTGGTAAACTCAGTACCAGTAAGATACGAGCAGCTTGATCTACACTCCAATGACTGGGAAACCAACCTGTCCGGGCATAACAGGCTGCTTCTAGTTCCACTTTTGTCAGTTGTAAATCATTTTTGCCTGTATAACGAGGCACAGCGCTAAAAGCACTGAAAAATACTAACGTATTGACAGCGGTTTTGATTTGCTCTATCTTCTGTTCTAGCCAGGTAAGAGCTTGACTATTAAGGCGTTGCTTCAGCCAACCATGCAGTAAGTCATTAGCACTAATTGTTGTTTTTTCCAAATAACTTGCGCAAACCATTACTTTATAAGTATTTAGTTATGTAATAGAGCTAACACTTCTAGAAATACGTTCCCAAGCTACAGCCTGGGAACGAGGCTAAACAAAATTAAGGTTGAGGAAGTACAAAACTACGAGTGTCTAAACAGCAACTTTTTCTGGTTCCTCTAAATTGAGGGTTGCCTTTTGCTGCTTTTTCCGCAATGTGGTAGCAGTAGCGCCAATTCCCAACAAGCCTAAACCTAATAGTGAAGCAGGTTCAGGTACTTTGGTTGCGCCATCCTTAACTACGTTCAATACTTGAACGCGACCTTGGAAGAAATCGCCAACATAAAGCTTGCCATCTTTGAGGGATGTGCCACCTGTCCAGTTAAATCTGCCTGGTCTGAGGTCGAGAGGGTTGCCAAAGGGACCGTCAGTTAATCCTGGAGGCGGGACTGGGTTGCCTGATGCATCCAGGGCTGGTTCACCGAAGGAAGTCAAGAACTTACCGTTTTTATCGAATACCTGAACGCGGCTGTTGATAGAATCAGCTACATAGACATTCTCTTGGTCGTCCACTTCGATGCCAATTG
>NZ_QMEB01000211.1 GCF_012912135.1 Brasilonema bromeliae SPC951
AGCTCCTTCTTTTCGTGTCCTCAATAACGTTTTCAGCCTTAACTGAACCGTATTGTACTATAAGGTATACAGGCTATCAACATAAGAAGGTCAAAAAGCTTGTGTCAAACATCCAAAACTCGGTAAATATTTTTGCGCTAATGCTAAACAATTGTCTCATTTGAAGAAAGGCGCACCAGATATTGACGCTACCGACGCGAATAACGAAAAGGCTCTGCTTGGGGTGACAGATGCAGAAAGCGATGCTGCTGTATCTATGTTTGGCTGTGATTGCGTTGCATCGATAAATTGCTTGCGTCGCCTGCGCAATAGCCTTCCTTAGAATTGATTTTCCTTGATTTTTAAGATTAGAAAAAGCAAGGGAGCAAGGGAAGAGATTTTTTCTTTTCCCTTACTCTTTGACAGCTTGTTATCAGACATTGTATTGTTCGAGAGATTGTCTAAATATTGTTCTACAGAATTTCAATAAAATGAAACGTCGTCATTTTTTTACTTGGATTGGTATAGGTTCTTTGATAAGTAGCCTATTTGTGAAAGTTAGAACTTCTGAGCCAAACACTACAGCGATATCATCAGCATCTGGAGATTGGCAAAGGGTGGGGACGGTAGCTGAGTTGGATAAAACTGGTCAGTTATTAAATGAAAAATCACCTGTTGGTTCAGTTTTAGTAGTTGGTACTTCTAAAAGTAAAAATTTGATAGCTGTTAATCCCACCTGCACTCATATGGGTTGTACAGTAGAATGGCTGAATAAGGAAAGAATGTTTTTATGTCCTTGTCACGCTTCTGAATTTAAACTTGATGGCAAGGTGCAAATGGGTCCAGCCACAAAACCACTCTCAACTTACACGACAAAGATAGAGGGTAATTTCGTGATGGTGAAACGCATTTAGTTTGGGATTTGTCAAGTGTAAAAGAGCACTTAACGAGAAAGTAAAGTTTGGGGAACTGACACGGAACATGCTTGCGCGATCACTCGTATTATTAAAAAGAAATGTGCAGCAGTATCCACCAACTTTAACCCTAAATGCAGAAACCAAAATCAATTGAAATTCCAAAAGCAACTCGCTACCAAAATGCAGCGATAGATTACTATATGGGAGTCACAGGTTCCTCCTATCTCCATTATGGGTATTGGGAAACATTACCTCACAGTGGTGAGGAATTGACTCTAACTTCTCTGCGTGCAGCTCAAGAAGCTTATACAGCCAAACTGTTCAGTTTTATCCCAAAGGGAATAAGCACCGTGCTGGACGTCGGCTGTGGTATTGGTGGTAATGCGAAATACTTTTTGGAACGCGGTTTCAGTGTTGAGGGATTAGCACCCGACGCACTCCAACAAGAAAAGTTTCTTAAGAATACCAACAATCAAGTACCTTTCTACTTAACGAGATTTGAAGATTTTCAACCAACCCACTCCTACGATCTCATCCTGTTCAGCGAAAGCAGCCAATATATTGCTGTTGACGATTTGGCTCAGGGTGCGGCTCGTTTACTGAGTAGTGGCGGCTACTTGCTGATTGCCGATATGATGCGCTCTGATCCCGAATACCAGGAGGGTATCTTTTCCAATTGTCATGTCACAAGTGTTCTTCAGGAAGCCTTGGAACGGGCTGGGTTCACTTTAATCAAAGCAGAGGACATCTCAAACTCGGTTGCACCAACGATTGACTTGTCTTTGGATTATTTCCGTACTTTTGGGCTGACTACGATGAAATATATTAGTGATGTTGTGGCGATCGCTGTCCCACCATTACATGCATTGGGACGTTGGGCATTTAAGCGCTGGCTGGACAAACCAATTGTCGAGGGGTTAGCAGCACGTACAATTTTTGAACGCCATCTGTGTTATTCCATCCAACTCTGGCAGTTATCAATTCATAAATTGAATTAAAATGACTGCAGAAACAAACACCCAAGATTGGCAACAAACTTTCATTAGCAATTGGTTACAATGCTTGGGTTGGTTATTTAGCAGCATCCCACTGGCGGCGCGCCACCCGCTATGAATGAAAAAAACACTCTTTCCCTGTTCCCTGTTCCCTGTTCCCTGTTCCCTATTAAGCGTGTTTCTTCAGAGGAGAACGTGGTGTTGTCATTTGCAGCACCAATTAAGCGCATTTAAATATTGCTAACGTATCACCGCTATCGTTACTTTGCCCGAAAATGTCTGGGCAAATGTCGCGTCAATGTATCAGTATATTTAAAACAAATTCGAGATATGGGACAAACTATTACTCAAGTAGACGCATTTAGCAACACACCTTTTGCAGGTAACCCCGCTGCAGTCTGCATTTTACCTACTCCCCAGTCTGAAGACTGGATGCAAAAGGTGGCGCAAGAAATGAATTTATCTGAGACTGCGTTTTTGGTGAGACAGGAAGATGGTTTTCATCTGCGCTGGTTCACCCCTACAACAGAAGTGCCACTGTGTGGTCATGCTACCCTAGCTAGCGCTCATGTTCTTTGGTCACAGGGGCATCTTTTGCCAGATGAAGTCGCTCGTTTCCACACCAAAAGCGGAGTGTTGATTGCTAAAAAGCACGGAAATTGGATTGAACTCGATTTTCCTGTAAATTCTTCAGAACAAATAACCGCTCCTCCTGAACTCGGTGAAGCTTTGGGTGTTCCGATGAGAACGGTGATGAAAAATTCCTTGGGTTATCTGGTAGAGGTGGAGTCTGAAGATTTAGTGCGACAAATACAGCCGAACTTCGAGCTACTGAAAGCGTTACCCCTTGCCAATGTTATTGTTACTAGCCTAACACAGGAAGACGAAGAATACGATTTTGTCTCTCGCTTTTTTGCACCAGGAGTGGGAATTAATGAAGATCCTGTGACTGGGGCTGCTCATTGTTGTCTGGCTCCGTTTTGGCGCGATCGCCTTGGTAAAGATGAGTTCTTAGCATATCAAGCATCTAGTCGGGGCGGTGTATTGAAGGTGCGTTATGAGGGTGGTTCTCGTGTCTATATAAGTGGACAAGCAGTTACGGTTCTGCGTGGAGAATTAATTTGAAAATGCTATTCGCCACTCCCTCACTCCCTCATTCCCTGTCTCAAATTTAGTTTAGATACCGGAAAATTCCTGTCAGGTTATGCACCCGTTAAGGAAACCTTTTTTTCTATACGAGTTTGTAAATCTGCCAAAAGCGCATCCCCACTGCGTCGGGCTTCCCAAGGACCAGACTCCCAAAGTTTTATACTCCACTGTCCTTGCATATAATCTTCATTTTCTGAGATTGTGCCAATGTAGGTAATTGGGTCGGGTGAAGTTGTGAAGTAGCGCTTGATAAAGCTGATACGACGCCCAACTACCTCACCGGTAAGCTGGGCTTCTCCCAAGTTGCTGTCATCCAAAATCCTACCAGTCAATGTGTTACCACTTTGAATCAATGTGACTTCAAAACGGGTAGGAATTCCTTGTTGCCAGTAAGTTCCAAGCCAAGTGCCATTTACATCAGCCATAGCCAGTTTTTCGCAACTTATCTGTGTTATCTTTAAACTATAAAATCGGATTGCTATATCTTGGTCAAAGTTTTCGCATATTTCTACTGACGGGGTCAAAACCTCGGGAAAAGCGCGTACTATCGTCGTAGCAAGCTCCACTCAAATTTGCTCCATAGAGCTTGGCAAAGTTTAGCTTCGCTCCCCTAAGATTAGCTTCATGCAAGTTGGCACCGCTTAGGTTAGCTCGCGTCAAGTTGGCACCAGCTAAGTTAGCAGCTCCAAGGTTTGCTCCCCACAGTTTAGCTTTAGCTAGGTTTGCTCCACTTAAATCCGCTGCAAATAAATTGACTCCAGCGAGCATTGCTTGAATTAACTTGGCTCTAACAAGCTTCACTGCTGGAAAATCTCTCTCTCCTGCTACATAACGCTGCTTCAGTTCATTTGCATCCATGCTTGGTTCACCGTGCTCAGCAAACTGGAAGCTATCTGCTCCCATTCCTGGTCTAATTCTACTTTTGACTCTGGCTGACCGCTACGTCTATACCAATAACGAGCATTGATCAAATCACCCTCTTTGCGGTGCAGGTAGGCGTGAACCCAAGCACTATCAGCATCGCTAGCATCTTGTACTATTTCGTGTGCAGTATCCCACTCACCTTTTTTATCGTACCAAAGGCCCTGCAACGCTTTTGGCAGTGACTCAAGACATTTTGGATTTTTTTCTATTAATTGCTTGAATGTTACCGCACTCGTCATAAATCCACCTAGAAAATATCAAGCCTCTATTTCTAGGATACAAATTCTAGGCTACAAATAAGTTCTGACTGACGAAAGAATTTTCATACATACCACAGTAGCTATCTACCCTTTTAAGTAGATGTTCCCTAGCAAAGCTAGGGAACGAGACAACTAGCTTATGTGTGAGCAACGATATCTCGCTTGAGCACCACAACTCTATTAGACTTGAGTGACATTTTCCTGATTTAATTGCTGCTCGACATTACTGATAGCAGCGTTTAGACCAGCCAGTCTAGTGTCTAAATCATCTCGCATAGTTTTGAGGAATTTCAGCTTACGCTCTAAGCGAGTTTTGCGAGACACGGGTTCGCTACCGTAGCAGTTGTTGTCCCAAAAAGGAAAAGGAAACGGAAACATAGTTTGCTTTTATAGAAACGACCTTATTTAAATTGTGGCTAAATCCTAGGCGAGATAACGGATAAGAGAGTGGGGGATAACCGACTATCGTGAGTGGGGGTTGAGCTTCCGGTAGAGTTGGGTTACTCATATAGATGCATATTATTAACTCTTTGTCTACTGTTAATAAGACGCGATATTTGTTCATAAAAGTACCAAATAAAGGTCTCATAGCACTTATTTCTCTAGCTTGACTAAGGTGAGCTATTTTATTTCATTCTTTAGATAGAAGCTTTCTTAAACCGAGGCATTATAAAAAGTTATTGTACTTTGTCCAGTGAAGAGTTTATTGCTTTGTACTGCCAAGGAAAAACTACCAAACTTAAAAGTGTAAATCAGTTGCTAGTAATAACGGGTTGTATTTTTTTATCAAGACTTCGATTTGATTTAGGCAATGTGTTGTCGGTATTCCAGACTCAAATTCTCAGAGGAAGAATAAAATCTAATAAAATTATAAAACTTATTTTTTTTTTATAAAATGTGATAATTTGAGAATATAAGTCAAAATACGGTGATCATTCGATAGCTATCAACCCTGGGAGACATTAGGATTTTTCTGCAAAAAGTGGAAAATTAACATATGTCAGCTAATTTTGCTGAAAAGTGAGCTAATTCAATTAAAATTCCTTACTAAAGTATGCTCAAAACCTTTTAAGACGGGGGTTCTTTATTTGTTTTAGTTTTTTGACCTCCAGTCTTCTTGTCCATTGGGCACTTTGCTTATGGATAGTGGTGTAGTTATTGGGTGTACTGAGGTAAATACTGTCTTGCGAAGAGTCTCTCATTTTTTTGAGGGATATTGTCAACATTGAAGGTCAAAAATAATGAGTACCATCCAAGCAAAGTTTTCAGCGACTGAAGATGCTTTTCACGTAGAAGCTTACGAAAAAATTGAGTACAGCCTCATTTATGTTGATGGGGTTTTTGCAATCAAAAATCCACAACTGGCAGAAGCCTATAAAAAATTTGGACGTTGCTTGGTTGTTGTAGATGCTAATGTGAATAAGCATTACGGCAGTCAAATCGAGCAGTATTTCAAATATTACGATATTGACCTGACGGTTTTTCCGATCACGATCACTGAGCCAAACAAGACTATTGAGTCTTTCGAGAAGATTATCGATGCTTTGGCCCAATTCAAGCTGGTTCGCAAAGAACCAGTGCTAGTGGTTGGTGGTGGACTGATTACAGATGTTGCAGGTTTTGCCTGTTCTGCTTACCAGCGCAGTAGCAACTACATTCGTATTCCTACTACTCTGATTGGTTTGATTGATGCGAGTGTTGCTATCAAGGTAGCAGTTAACCACAAGAAGCTGAAAAACCGCCTTGGTGCTTATCACGCTTCGCAAAACGTTTTCCTCGATTTCTCGTTTTTGGGTACTTTGCCAACAGCACAGGTTCGCAATGGAATGTCAGAACTTGTGAAAATTGCAGTGGTTAACAACAAAGAGGTTTTTGATTTGTTGGATAAGTATGGCGAAGAACTGCTTTCCACACACTTTGGCAACATTGACGCAACACCAGAAATTAAGGATGTAGCGCATCGCGTCACTTACGAGTCTATTAAAAGCATGCTAAATTTGGAGGTTAACAACCTACACGAGTTAGACCTAGATAGGGTTATTGCTTTTGGTCATACTTGGAGTCCGACTCTTGAACTTGCGCCCCGCGTACCTATTTTCCACGGTCATGCAGTCAATATAGATATGGCTTTTTCTGTCACGCTTGCAGCACGACGAGGCTATATTACCACACAAGAACGCGATCGCATTCTCAGTCTCATGAGCCGTCTCGGTCTTGCTCTCGACCATCCTCTCTTAGACGAAGAACTTGCATGGCGTGCTACCCAATCCATCACCTGCACACGAGGCGGTCTACTACGAGCTGCTACGCCTAGACCAATTGGCAATTGCTTCTTTGTCAATGATTTAACTCGTGAGGAACTGGCTGCAGCATTATCAGAACATAAGCATCTGTGCGAAAGCTACCCTCGTGGTGGCGATGGCGTAGAACTCTACCCAGATGCTTACAACCCAGAACTTGTCGGGAGTGAAGCCTAATGTCGCAAGTTGTCGAAAAGCCAACCGCTAGACCTGTTACACCATTGGGGATTTTAGCTAAGCAGCTAGAAACGATTTTGCAGACACTTCATCAACAGACATCTGATGAGCTACAAGCTAACCTCAATCAAGCATGGCTTTTGGCAGCAGGTTTAGACCCCTATTTAGAAGAATGTACCACTGGTGAATCACCAGCCCTCGCAGCGCTAGCTCAAAAAACGGCTCATGAAGCTTGGAACCAAAAGTTCCACGAGGGAGCGACAGTACGAGAATTAGAGCAGGAAATGCTTTCTGGGCATGTGGAAGGACAAACTCTCAAGATGTTTATCCACATGACAAAAGCTAAGAAAGTGCTGGAAGTAGGTATGTTCACTGGCTATTCTGCACTCGCAATGGCGGAAGCTTTACCGCCTGATGGAGAACTGGTCGCTTGTGAAGTTGACCCTTACACCGCAGAGTTTGGGCAAACTGCTTTCCAACAATCTCCCCACGGTGCGAAAATTCGTGTGGAAGTGGGTGCAGCACTGGACACTTTGCAGAAACTGGCAGATGCAAGGGAGTCGTTTGATTTTGTGTTCATAGATGCGGATAAAAAGGAGTATGTCAAGTACTTCCAAATCCTGCTGGAGAAAGATTTGCTCGTTCCTGGAGGGTTTATCTGCGTAGATAACACTCTACTTCAAGGGCAAGTCTATCTTCCTGAAGAAAATCGCACTCTCAACGGCGAGGCTATTGCTCAGTTTAACCACATCGTCGCTGCCGATTCCCGTGTGGAACAAGTATTGTTGCCACTGCGAGATGGCTTAACCATTATCCGACGATTACCGTAGTTGTCATACATTTAGCGTGCACTTTTATTGTGCACAGAGAACTCAGAATTCAGAATTATCGAAAACCGCACTTATATTGTTCCCTTTTTCTTACTTCATAGATCTCTGAGTTCTGAGTTCTTCAACAACTCTCGTCCATCACCTCCTTCTCCTACAGCGCTGGTAGGCGAAGGAGAGAATATGAATTTCACATATTATTTTTTGTTCGCGCAGAGTGCCCGTCGGGCATATTTTTCACGCTCGCGAATGCGTGAATGTTGAGAAGCGAAAGTTATGACACTACCAGACAATTCCAGACAGTTGAATTCGTAGTCTTGCCGTTTTTTTCAATGGCGAAACTACGAATCTCAAATCACGAATTCTTATGGCACAATCTCTTTCGTTATCATCTAATAGAGCAGACAATGATTTTTACTGCGATTTGTCACGCCTTTACGCCGAAGGCTGTCTGACAGCAACGGCAGATCCATCGCGCTATGACTTTGTGATTGCATACATCACACCAGATCGCCAGTGGCGATTTCCTCGGTCCCTTAGTCGAGAAGATATTGCTGTCGCCAAACCGATTCCTGTGTTTGATGCTATACAGTTTATAACAGCGCAAAACATTGACCTGATGTTGCCACAAATGTTTTGTATCCCTGGAATGACTCACTACCGCGCGCTATTCGACCTGCTTAAGATCCCTTACGTAGGCAATACTCCGGATGTCAATGAGTGTTTATTAATAAATCAATCAAAAGTAGTATATAAATTTCTGCTTAGATTAGGCATATAAACTTAATGCTTTTATAACCAAGTGAAAAATAGTACGAATGCTATATTAAAGGCAAAGCTATGTGCTGACGTTTTGAGGAAAAGGCAATGACGACAACACTATCTGCGCCTCATTCTATCGAGTCCTTGCTAGGCAAAGAAGCAGAAGACTTGCTCACCTATAAGGCAAAAGTTTCTAAGGATTTACTACATTTGCCAGGACCAGATTTTGTGGATCGAGTTTGGTTGAACAGCGATCGCAACCCCCAAGTCTTGCGTAATCTCCAAACACTATACTCCACAGGACGGCTGGGAAATACTGGGTATGTCTCTATTCTCCCTGTAGACCAAGGGATTGAACACTCAGCCGGTGCGTCATTTGCGCCCAATCCCATGTACTTTGATCCCGAAAATATTGTTAAGCTGGCAATAGCAGCAGGCTGCAACGCTGTTGCGACGACATTGGGAGTTTTAGGTTCAGTTTCACGCAAATACGCTCACAAAATTCCCTTTATAGTCAAACTCAACCACAACGAACTGCTAACTTTCCCCAATCAATTTGACCAAGTTTTGTTTGCTTCAGTCGAACAAGCTTGGAATTTGGGTGCAGTTGCTGTGGGTGCGACAATTTATTTTGGTTCAGAACAATCTACCAGGCAAATTCAGGAAATCAGCCAAGCTTTCAAACGCGCCCATGATTTGGGGATGGTGACGATTCTTTGGTGCTATCTGCGAAACAACGCTTTCAAGGAAGACAAAGATTATCACCTTGCAGCTGACCTGACAGGACAAGCGAATCATCTCGGTGTGACAATTGAAGCTGACATTATTAAACAAAAGTTGCCTGAAAATAACAACGGTTATGGAGCTGTAGCAAAGGCGACTGGTAAGAGTTACGGTAAAACTAATGAGCGGGTTTACACAGATTTGACAAGCGACCACCCAATCGATTTAACTCGTTACCAGGTACTCAATTGTTATTGTGGACGTGCAGGATTGATTAACTCTGGTGGCGCGTCTGGAAAAAGTGACTTTGCAGAAGCTGTTCGGACTGCGGTAATTAACAAACGCGCTGGTGGAACAGGACTCATTTCTGGGCGCAAAACATTCCAACGTCCGTTTGAGGAAGGAGTGAAATTGTTTCACGCGATTCAGGATGTTTACTTGTCTGAGGCGGTGGCGATCGCCTAGGGCAGAGCTACGCTTAACGCCTAGGGCAGAGCTACGCTTAACGCCTAAACGACTCTCAGTCCGCCTGCGATTCAAATCGCAGGCTAATAGCCAAAGTCCTCTCAAGAAGACTAAATAAATATGAAGTCCATTAAAATGAACTTAGGCTATTAGGTGATAGCAGTTCATCTCGATACGATTCAAAAATGATACTTTCTGCTACACCTTGATGTTGCATAATCATTTCCGACCAAGTAGTGGATTTCGTTTCTAGGAAAGTAACAAAGACGCGGCTTTCAGTAATACCTTGCGGCATTTCAGTGAGTTCAATTTTGCCGTTTCTATATATTCCTTCAATAGTTTGTAGCATTGCAGTTTACCTTTCAACAAACACAGGGGTGTAGGGGCAAAACAAGTCAAAAGTATCAAGTCATATGTCGGTCTGGCGAAGAAGTAGGAAATGACCAGTCTCAACGAGCTTTTGGGGCAAGATACTATGATCGTAACCCACATGAGCGTAGCCCAATTGAACAAGAATTTGCTCGTAACAAAGCGCAGCGTGGAGATGATGACTAAGCAATTGAGAATGTGAAATGTAAAAAACTTGACAACCATAGGTCATACATTCTATGTTTGAGGGAGTGTGTTGAAACTCATCGACACCAGTCCCCCGATCCTTGAAAACCGCATAATTCCGTTTAGTGGTGTCGATTGCTCTTGTAGTAAGGGTTTCAGCCTACAAGATGAAGAGTTTATTGCAAATAATCTTGCCCTTATTGATAATTAAAAAAGTGGTGTCGATTTGGCGTCCCAAATCCCCTCCCAGTAAGGCTCCCTAAGCGAACTCTTTCCATTACCTCTTCCCCTAACGGGGATGGAAACTACTACTTGTCTTGTATACTAACTGTTAATTAGTACTGTCTTTCCATTACCTCTTCCCCTAACGGGGATGGAAACATTGGAGTGGGCTCGTCAAACTGTCCATACTGTGACTCTTTCCATAACCTCTTCCCCTAACGGGGATGGAAACCTAATATTTCTATTAGGTTAAAAAGAATATTACAAGTTTCTTTCCATAACCTCTTCCCCTAACGGGGATGAAATACCAAATCTTTGTATCAAATTCCGAATTATTGAATGAGCGAGAAAATTTCCGATGGGAAAACTAAATCTGAGGCTTAAACACCTTGCGATTTTTAGTTCCTACAGTTAGTTGCTCAAGAATTCCCAAGTCATCCCCCACACTTAATAATGCCGCTTAAGTTGGTAGGGATGCTGGGATTTTTCTATTTGTGGGGGTTGGTCGTTGAGTAGAAAATTACGTAGAGAAAAAATCACAAAAAAACACATTTACTCTCTGTATCCACCATCCACAGTTCATCTGAGAGATAACAAACAGCGAAGCGATTGCCTACGGCAGAGCTACGCTTAACGCCCCATCAATTTTATTCTTTCAACAAAGGAATTGTTAAGAGACAAATATCAATCTTATTTTCTGAGATATTGTAAAGTAAGTCAGAAGTTTGCCAAACGAGTGACATGAAGCTGGCGCAACGAGTAAGTCAAGTAGCACCTTCTATAACCTTAGCTATTGCAGCCAAGGCTAAGGCTATGAAGGCAGAAGGAATTGATGTTTGTAGTTTTAGCGCTGGAGAACCGGACTTTGATAGTCCAGCGCACGTCAAAGCTGCTGCACAGAAGGCTTTGGACGAAGGTAAAACTAAGTATGGACCTGCATCTGGGGAACCAAAGTTAAGAGAAGCCATTGCCCGCAAGTTAAAAACTGACAATGGTCTTGATTACAAAGCAGAAAATGTTATCGTTACCAACGGTGGGAAACATTCTCTGTTTAACTTAATACTGGCGCTGATTGAACCAGGAGATGAAGTCATCATCCCCGCGCCCTACTGGTTAAGTTATCCGGAAATGGTGACGCTTGCGGGTGGAGTCTCTGTGATTGTCCCCACAGATGTTTCGACAGGTTACAAAATTACACCAGAACAGTTGCGTAAGTCGATTACGCCTAAGACAAAGCTTTTTATTCTCAACTCGCCATCTAATCCTACTGGTATGGTTTACACACCAGAGGAAATTGAGGCGATCGCCCAAATTATCGTTGAGACTGACATTCTTGTCGTTTCCGACGAAATTTATGAGAAGATTCTCTACGATGGTGCCAAACACGTCAGCATTGGTTCCCTAGGACCAGAGATTTTTGAGCGAACTATTATCAGCAATGGGTTTGCCAAAGCTTACTCCATGACAGGATGGCGCATTGGATATTTGGCAGGACCTATTGATTTGATTAAAGCAACAATTACTATCCAAAGCCATAGTGTGTCGAATGTTTGTACGTTTGCTCAATATGGGGCGATCGCAGCTTTGGAAGATTCCCAAGATTGTGTGGAAGAAATGCGTCAAGCTTTCGCCAAACGTCGAGAAGTCATGTATGAAAGACTCAACGCTATTCCTGGGCTGACTTGTCCAAAACCAGACGGCGCTTTCTACTTATTTCCCGACATTCGCAAAACAGGACTAAAATCTCTGGATTTTTCTAACAGGTTGCTAGAAAAAGAGCAAGTAGCAGTTATTCCTGGAATCGCCTTTGCTGGTGATGACAATATTCGCCTTTCCTATGCCACCGATATGGCAACAATTGAAAAGGGAATGGATAGATTTGAAAAATTTGTCAAATCACTTATTTAGCGATACCGTTCAGTTAAGGATTGATCCTCCCTAGCCCTCCTTAAAAAGGAGGGAATTAAGCCCCCTTTTTAAGGGGGTCGCCGTAGGCGGGGGG
>NZ_QMEB01000212.1 GCF_012912135.1 Brasilonema bromeliae SPC951
TTTTTAGAACTTTACATTAATTCTTTTGAAGCTATGCAAATTTAGACAAAGTTGTAGTAAGATTTGCAGTTATTATGGCTTATTTTTCAAACATACGCTCGGAGCGATTCAAACAGGGAACAGAAAACAGTGAACAGGGAACAGTGAGCAGTGAACAATTAATAACTGGTAACTGGTAACTGGTAACTGATAACTTGAATTCCCCCGCAAGAGGTAATCCATCCTCTACACTGTAATTTATGGCGTCAACTATTTATGCTTTACCAGCAGAAGTCGTACATCTGATTACAGCCGGAGAGGTTATCGACTCCTTAGCCTCTGTGGTGCGAGAATTGGTAGAAAATTCCCTTGATGCAGGTGCAACACGAATTGTTGTTTCTTTATGGCCCGGGCAATGGCGCGTACGTGTGGCAGATAATGGTTGTGGAATGACCTTAGATGACTTACAGAAAGCAGCAACGGCACACAGTACCAGTAAAATTTGCAGTTGTGCGGATTTGTGGAAAATTACAAGTTTGGGGTTTCGTGGAGAGGCGTTGCATAGTTTGACAACGCTGGCAGATTTAGAAATATTGAGTCGTCCACTTGGTGGAGATTGCGGCTGGCGAGTTGTCTATGGCTACGCTGGAGAAGCATTGTATGTGGAAGCTTGTGCGATCGCCCCCGGTACAGTTGTCACAGTCTCTCATCTATTTGGGAATTGTTCAGGTCGTCGTGAGGGGCTACCTACACTAGCACAGCAAATAAAAGCAGTGCAAGCAACAATTCACCAAATCGCCTTATGTCATCCTCATATCACTTGGCAAGTCTGGCAAAATGACCGAGAGTGGTTTAGTCTATGTCCGGCCACTTCAATAGGACAACTGCTACCCCAGATTCTACATCAAGTTAAAGAAGCAGATTTACAAGAGGTAAAACTGGAAATACCCAATCCTGAGAATTCAGAATTCGGAATTCAGAAGTCAGGACTCCATTTAGTGATAGGATTACCAGATAGATGTCATCGTCATCGTCCAGACTGGATACGAGTTGCTGTCAACGGAAGGATGGTGAAGTCATCGGAATTAGAACAGACTATTTTGTCAGGATTTTATCGGACATTACCGCGCGATCGCTATCCAATCACTTTTCTGCATCTATTGATTTCTCCAGAACATATTAACTGGAACCGTAACCCAGCAAAAACAGAAATTTATCTTAACCAACTCAGTTACTGGCAAGAACAAATTACCCAGGCGATCGCGCAAGCACTCCGCATCAATTCTACATCTGTTAAAGACGCTGTTCACACAACGCGAGTTGGAAAATTACTCAAAGCTGCAGAAGAAAAAGGCGGATACAATGTCAATCGTTCGCTTACTTGTGAAGAACACAAAACGCATCCAGAGATGTTGCTAGCAACGTCTCTACAACTAAAAGCCGTTGCTCAAGTTAATAACACTTATATCGTGGCAGAACATCCTGGTGGAGTCTGGTTAGTTGAACAGCACATTGCCCATGAACGAGTTTTGTACGAGCAATTGTGCGACAATTGGAAAATTATTCCAATTGAACCTCCAGTCATTCTCTATCAATTATCTCCGGCTCAAGTATCGCAACTACAACGAATTGATTTGGATATAGAACCATTTGGTGAGCAACTTTGGGCAGTTCGTACGGTTCCGACACTTTTACAACAGCGAGACGATTGTGCAGACGCCATTTTAGAACTGAGTTGGGGAGGTGACTTACAAGCAGCACAAGTTGCTGTCGCCTGTCGTAGTGCTATTCGCAACGGTACAACTCTCAGTTTACAAGAAATGCAAACACTTTTGGATGAATGGCAACGCACGCGCAACCCTCGTACCTGTCCCCACGGACGTCCAATTTATTTATCTTTGGAAGAGTCAGCTTTGGCTCGTTTTTTCAAACGTCATTGGGTGATTGGGAAAAGTCATGGGATTTAGATTGACAATGAACAGTTGAGCGTAGGGTGGGCAGTGTTGTTAATTGCCAGATTATTTGTCTGCGTTGACAAATTAATGTCTTTTTTGACAAATTATTGCCACTTGGCGTGGAACTAGCGAAGACACTGACTTGGAAATAGAGGCTGAAAAAGTTTATCCTATATAGGTTTCAGCCTTTTACTTCTTGTGTTTGGTTAAAACACAAGAAGTCTACAAGTAGACTACTCACAACCAGGAGAAATTAATACTTTGAGTCACCCATTCTATGTAATAGTAGTTATCTCGTTCACAACGTTTTGCCGGGTTGCTGAACTACGAACTGGCACATGCTTCTAGATTCGTGCAGTAGTCTAATGACATAATGGTTCTAACCTGTACTCACTCCCCTTAATATCATGTCCGGTTGAAGACTTATCATTAGGGCTGACGTCGAGAGGCGGTGACACTCTGACGCGGAGAATTATTAATTACAAGTAATTAATACCGTTTTTATATGAAGATGCATAGAAAGAACCCCACCGCCTGCGGCACCTCCCCTTCACAAGGAGAGCCAGTGCATTGCGGGGATCTCCCCCCAACTCCACTCTGTGGGGATCCCAAAGCCCCCCATTGTAGCACCTGGCGTGAGGTTAGGAGGGGTAAAAAAATATCCAGCTTCATAGAGAATTGATGTAAGAGGACTTGATATAACCCGGTTTAGAGCGGAATGCTACTCATACCCCTAAGGACTATCTCTATATGCGAAATAAGTTATTTCATAGGCTAATAGCTACTTCTGTCTTAATCACAGTATCTATTCCTAATATTACCCTTGCTGGCGATCATCAACCGCAAACATGGATACAATCATGTGATAAAGCTTTTATTGAACTTAACAACCATCCTTTTGATAACCACGAGCAGTCGAGGCTAGCAAAGACGGTTACGAACCAATACGAAAATTTGAAAAAAGAATTAAAACTTGATGCTACGCTTGCAGAAAATGCTCCAAATAAGTATGAAAGGAAGTATTTAGTAACATTGCTACAGGAGTGCGATCAGAGTCTGCCAAGTGAGGTTCAAAATTTTTCGACAAATACACTTCCACAAGAAGATAGCATTCGGATAGACTATTCTGTCCGCATTGATAATAATCTATTCCGCTCATTCAAGGGATCAATCAAGAAGTTAATCAGCTCCATAGGAGTTGATCCCGACACAATAAACTTTGCTCACATAAGAAGATACTTTCAACGTACCATAACACGATATCAAGATGCCATAAAACAATTTCAAGATGCCATAAAACAATTTCAAGAGGTCAGAGTCCCAATAAAAACAATATTAGCCAATGTCGGCTTTGTTTTTAGCCTTGTCGGCTCTGCTTTTATCGCCTCTTTGGTATCATACCCAAAAAGTTCTCGCGAAAACACAACAGAAAGTGAAAGTTCTAGGAGTATTCCAATAAAAAAATCATCCAAAAATTAAGCAGAAGAGCCAAAGATTTCAAGAAACCATTTTTTCAAGTTTGGTAAACGTTGAATCTGTTGTTCAACTTGATACAAACTATCTGGGAGCCGCCGAGATACCGATACCGTTGGCGAATGTACTACATATTTGTAAATTCAGGTATTACGTAAGTTCTAACTCTTAATCTGTCGTTGTGGCTTTTAGTTGTAACACTTTTGTTTATACTTTTCTAACACTTTCGCCAACAGTATCCATATCTCGGCGGATACCCAGTAAAAGTTTATCGATAGAAAATTCCAGCATATTGTATCCCCCAACTCAAAGAAACGCCTGATAAAAGTTTTGCGAAACTTTTCAATCTACCGACATTAACTTTTTGATTTTTTATTTCGCAGCGATTCTAGACTTTTATCAACAGTAACTGTCATGTGATGTTCTTTTCCTAGCACACTTGTTGTTATTTCCAGAGCTTGATTATACAATAATTCAGCTTCATCATAACGCTCTTGGGACTCATAGAGCTTTGCTAAACTGCTCAGGCTAGTGGCAAAGTCGGGATGTTCTTTTCCCAGCACTCTTTTTCTTATTTCCAGGGCTTCATTATAGCGTAATTCAGCTTCATCATAACGCCTTTGGAAGAAGTAGAGATTTGCTAAACTGTTCAGGCTAGTGGCAAAGTCGGGATGTTTTTCTCCCAGCACCATTCCTGTTAGTTCTAAGGCTTGGTTATACAATGGTTCAGCTTTATCATAACGCTCTTGGAAGAAGTAGAGATTTGCTAAGTTGTTCAGGCTAGTGGCTAAGTTGTTCAGGCTAGTGACAAAGTCGGGATGTTCTCCTTCCAGCACCCTTCCTGTTAGTTCCAGGGCTTGCTTATACAATGCTTCAGCTTCTTCATAACGCCCTTGGAAGAAGTAGAGATTTGCTAAGTTGTTCAGGCTAGTGGCAAAGTCGGGATGTTCTTCTCCCAGCACCCTTCCTCTTAGTGCCAGGGCTTGCTGATACAATGGTTCAGCTTTATTATAACGCCCTTGTAAGGAATAGAGATTTGCTAAGTTGTTCAGGCTAGTGGCAAAGTCGGGATCTTGTTTTCCTAAACGGGATTCTATTAATGGTACACATTGCTCATACCACTCTTGTGCGGATGCGTACAAACCTTGTCCTTTATAAAATTTACCTAAACTAACAAAGAGCAGAATTAAATTTTTATCACTGACTGCATCAGTCAGAGTTTTTGCCACCTCTGCTAAATGTGGGATAGCATCCTTGACTGAGTTAATTGATTGTTGAGTAATTGGCTCAGGGAATTTCTGAGTGATCGCCACCATTGTTTCTGCAAAAGCGCGTTTCAACTCATCGGCTTGTTCCGATGCTGCTTGCTTGACTTTCAAAAACTCCCGAATTAAGGGATGAATTTTGTAGCAATCATCTCTATCTCCACTTTTATCTTCCACCCATTGAATCAAATGACGCTCGTAAAGTTGCTTGACTGCTGTTTCAACTTCCGTTGCATCCCAATTCAGCCGAGAAGTTGCAGAGTCTACCCATTCCCAAGCAAAGATATCCGGTGCAAATAAACTTAATAACTCACCCACAACCTGTGTCGTAGGATCGAGTTCCAGCCAACTTAATTCAAACGCATCCAAAACCCCAAGCTGTGCTGTACTAAAGGTTTTTTGCAATTGTTGCTTATGGCGATTTATCGCTTCATCTTGGAGTCGCTGCTGTTTCAGCCGTTGCAACATCTTAGCTAAAGTCCAATGGTGAAGTTTTTTAGCCAAATACCCCCCCACCAATTCCAAACCCAAAGGTAAATATCCCAGCCATTCACACAATTGTTTCGCTGTTTCCTCTTCCTTTTGCACCCGTTTTTCCCATTTTTCACCCACTAGCTTTGTCAACAATTGCAAAGCTTCTTCTGGTGACAACACATCCAGAGATATTTCCTCAATGTTGGTGTCGAGGTTTCGCAACCGCGTTGTCATCAACACACGGAAGCGGTTACCTTTTGGTATAAGTTGTTGACAATTATTCAAATTCGTGATACCGTCTAACACTACCAACACCAAACCTTCTGTTGGTCGCCAGTTTTGCCAGCACCACTCCACCTGTTGTTCTGGACTAAGTTGTCGTCCTTGCAACACCTGCGGCACTTTCAAATTCATGTAAAGCTGGGTAAACTGCACAATCTCCGCAGCTAAATTTGAGTCTCTAGCATTTAACCAGCAAATTCCACCAGGATAATCGGCTTCATGTTGACGTGCATACTGCGTTGCTAATTCGGTTTTGCCGACACCTCCCATACCAGCAACAGCAGAAATCGCTACTGTACCTGGTTTTTGTAATTTTTTTTTGAGTAAAGATAGTTCATACTCTCGTCCAACAAAGTTGGCAGAGCCTGTATAAGGAATATATTTTGGGGGATTTAACTTTACCCGTTCCCGTTCGGGCGGCTGTAGTCATATACTGATGTTTTGGTTTTGAATATTAATATCTCTTTGAGCAAAATTAACAATTTTCTCGATTGTTGAGATCCAAGTTTGATTCTGTGGGGATTGTGATTTAAGTGCTTGTGCTATATCTTGGAGAACTTGAGCCAAATTTAATGGTGGATTAGCTTCTGCTTGTGCTACCAATTCCTGCACAGCTTGATTGACTTCAGGATTAGCTTTAGCTGCTGATTCCACCTCTAATACAGCTTTACCGTAATCGAGTGGTTGAGAGAGCACTTTTTCAATAGCAACTACAGTATGGGGAGAGTGTTTTTTGAGAGTGACGAGAAACTCACCAGTTTTATTCCATAGAGTTTCTCCTACCTTTTCGCCCGTTTTTTCCAAAGCCTTTGTCGCAATCACAGTCCCAATTGCGATCGCCCCAGCGGTTAGTGGTTCCATGTGCTACCTCATAAGAATGGCATCCTATTTACTTATTACCACATGATTTTAGTTCTGAATTCCGCAATTGAGGTAAAAACTTATAGCTTAAGTTTTTACTCGTAAGCAATGCGCCAATCTACGAAAGGGCATTTTCGTGTAGCACAGCCTTACAACAGCTTATTTTCGTCAGGTTAATGCTCCCAATTTCAACCTACTTCAACATCTGTTTTCCCACGGGGCGGGTTTGCGTACTTGTTTCCATATAGGACTAGTAAGAGTCGCATACAGTTTTTGTGCCACTTCTAAAATCCCTGTATAGCCTGCATAAGAATGATGAAGTTCCGCCTTTATATCTAGCAAAGGAATCTTAGCTTTAACAGAGGCGTATTGATAACGCTCTCCAGTAATTAACATATCGGCTTTATTTTCGTGAATTATCTGTAGAATTTCCTCTGGACTATTTTGTTGGATAATAATGCTATCTTTACCCAGCAACTTTTGAATTTTAGCTCTATCTTCCTGACTACTTTTAACAGTGCTGATAGGGATAACTTCTATCCCCAATTTTTGAGCAGCACAGATAATTGACCAACTTTTCACGTCTTGTATATCAATAACAATACGTTTGCCTTGCACATAGGTGCGATAAAAAGCAAGTTTCGCCTCTAAAGCGCTAGTTTCAAACGCAATAAACTTTTCTGTACGTTTTTGTAAGTCGGAGTCTCCCAACTTAGCAGCAATATTCCGTAAGCCTTGATTGATGTTTTCTATGCCGTAGAAAAACTCTTGAATGTAGGGGATACCAAAACGCTCTTCCATCTTTTTTGCCATTTTAAACAGCGCTTTGGAAGAAGTAATCACATTCAGCTTAGCACGGTGGGCATAACAGACTTCCTTATAGCGAGTATCACCCGTAATTTTGCAAAGGACTCGGATACCTAATTTGTCAAATAGCGGTATAATGTTCCACATTGCATCCGCCATGTTGGATTCACCGATGAGGTTAATATCATAAGGTGTAGTAAAGTCTGGTTCAGCTGTACCAACAACGTGTTCCAACAAAGCTTCACCAGCAATGCGGATACCCTGATTTTTACGACCAACAAATCCGGGACAGTCTACAGGAATAATGGGAGTTCCTGTTTGCACAGCAGCCTCTGCGCAGGCTCCATTAAGGTCATCACCAATAAGAGCGGAAACGCAGGTAGAATAAACAAATACCGCAGCAGGTTTGTAGCGTCTTTGCAATTCTAAAATGGCATTGTATAATTTTTTAGCTCCACCGAAGATGATATCTTTTTCATCCATATCAGTCGTAAAACGAGCTTTGTATAGCATGGTACCAAAAGAGAGACTGCTGCTATTTTCCCAACAGTTGTTGATGCAACCGCTTGGTCCGTGAATTAAATGAGCAGCATCGGTAATTGGTACTAAAGTCATCATTGCACCATCAAAAGCACAATCTTCTTGACCCTCTCTCAGGACAGATTCTCGATTCTGCGTTTTGTAATCTGGGTTTTTATTAAATACATCTTCACTTTTCATGCAAGTAGAAATTCTCTAGAGACATCGGAAAAAAAAGGAATGGAAAAGAGCGATTTCCCATTCCCTAAAATGTAACCAACCAATAAAAGGAGAAAACAAAAAACTAAACTAATCGTTTTACCGCGCGAACATTTACAGATTCATGCTGACACGGAAAACCTAGAAATCGTAGAACTATACATTAGCCATTCAGACTACCTCCACATCTCTATCTTCACCAGTGCTTTGTAGCGCACTTATTTCTTAACAACTTCTACGTTTCCTTTTTTCAATGCTTCTAAGGCTTCGCCTTCAAGATCTTCTTGCTTTTTCTCGGCATCTTCTTGAGCTTTGGATATGCCAACCATTTTTGCGGCATTTTCTTCACTTTCGAGAATACCGAATTCAATCAACAACTCTTCTAACTCCTCCATTTCAATGGGTGTAGGAATGGCAAGCATTTTATTGTTGATAACCTTGTCTGCTAATTTACGGTATTCGTTACCTTGATTGCTATCAGGTGCATACTCGTTCACAGTCATCCGGCGTAACTCAGCGTGTTGCACGATGTTGTCACGGGGGACGAAGTGAATCATCTGGGTGCTTAATCGGGATGCTAGTGTGCTAATCAGTTCGTCTTCCCGGTCAGTTTTGCGGCTATTACAAATCAGACCAGCCAAGCGCACACCACCAGAGTGAGCATACTTGAGAATACCGCGAGCGATGTTGTTAGCAGCGTACATCGCCATCATTTCACCAGAGGTCACAATATAGATTTCTTGTGCCTTACCTTCACGGATAGGCATAGCGAAACCACCGCAGACAACGTCACCCAACACGTCGTAGCTAACGAAGTCCACATCTTGGTAAGCACCGTTTTCTTCTAAGAAGTTGATGGCGGTGATAATACCACGACCAGCGCAACCGACACCAGGTTCGGGACCACCAGATTCTACGCACTTAACACCACGGAAGCCGGTGAGCATCACTTCTTCGAGTTCCAAATCTTCTACTGCGCCCCGTTCAGCAGCGAGGTGAAGTACGGTGGTTTGGGCTTTGCTGTGGAGCATCAAACGGGTGGAATCAGCCTTCGGATCGCATCCCACAATCAAAATGCGCTGACCCTTTTCTGCCATAGCGGCGAGGGTATTTTGAGAGGTGGTGGACTTACCGATACCGCCTTTACCGTAGAATGCTATTTGTCTAATTTTTTCGTCAACGGACATGATGAGTTTTCTCCTGTAATTGATAAATTAATCAGTGGGTCTGGTAGTTTATCAGGCGTTCACTAATGGAAGTGACAGCTCTGTTTGTGACCGCATGTAGAACGTCGCGCCAGGCGTGTAGTACTTTTGCCAACAGGAGGCCATTGGCAAACAACAGCGCCTACGGGGGGCGATCGCTCTACCGCATACATAGAAAGAAGAAATATCATGTGAGTCTTTAGTTAGTGATTATTTGTCCTACCCCAACAAGAAATTACTTGAAGGGCATTTTTTTCAAAAATTAAGCATTTTGTAGAGGTTTTTCCCTCATCCACAAAAAAGCGCTCTTTGAAGTCAGAATTCTTATTTATTTTTTTACTTATGATCAGGCAAGGTATGTACTATCCCTATGGCGTTTCGCCACCCTGAGGGGATTTCCCTGTTGCCTGTTGCCTGTTCCCTTTTAAATTGTTGCGACTAAATCCCCAGTTTTACTAGTATCACAACCACCGATGATTTCTAGTTGTGAATGAACAGATCGACGCTCTAACGTATTGAGTAACTGCTGTACTGGTGATTCTTGCAAGTATTCCTTGAGAATCACTAAGTCGTAGCGTGAGGAATGCCAAGGGATGAATTCCAATCCAAAAGCTGTAGCCACAGACGCTGTAGAAATTCCTGCATCCGCAAATCCTGAGACGACAGCATCAGCAACACTATGATGGCTTCTGGCGATACTGTCAAATCCTTTAACAGAATCACATGGCAGTTGCTCCTCTTGCAGTTTACGTTCCAAAAGCAACCGAGTGCCAGCTCCTTTTTCGCGGTTAATAATCTTTGCTTTTGCTTCTACTAAGTCAGTCACTGTTGTGATTTGCATCGGATTGCCAGACTGTACTAATAATCCCTCTTCCCAAATTCCAAGGGTGATTAAAACTGCTTCTTTTCCTGCTAAGACTTCACGAACAAAGGGAATATTATGCTCCCCTGTTTGGGAGTCATACAGGTGCATCCCAGCAATATGAGTCTCACCTCGGCACAAACTCTCTAACGCAGCCATGCTGTTAGCGAATTTATACTGGACTCGCAGTTGAGGATACCAGCGTTCGGTGGCTCTTGCCCATAGCGAAAGCACAGGCGCACAACCAGCAATCACAACTGTATTTTCAAATCTGTCTATATCGTCAAGAAGTCTGACTAGGCAGGTATTTGTATCTGTCTGACTATCGATTTGGGCATCAGCTGAAATCATCTCCATGCGAAAAGCATCATTCCCAACCAGGGGATATGCAATCCATTGCCCGCCAATCCGCGCCAAACTCACTCGCTGTTGTTGACTACCAGGGATAGATTTTGCCAGAACTGCTTCCACTTGGGGCAAATCCTGCTCTAGCCAGAATAGATCTTCGACCTTGCAACCCAGCGCCTTTGCTAGACGAATTGTCATAGCGACAGAAGGGGCGCATTGTCCTGACTCTACACCACTAATTGCTTGACGTGTCACACCTGCTAAGCTAGCCAATTCTTGCTGACTCATGCCTAAGCGGGTTCTAATGGACTTCAAGTTGTTACGAAGGTCATTATCCGTCTTCATTTGGCTCTATCTCTTGGTGACAAAAAGCGTAGCAAGTTGATGCGGATTTACCAGAGTAATAGACCAAGATTCAAATAATCTTAATTTCCCCTTAAGATTATTGCCATGAGCGCTTTTTTGATTCCCTTTTTGATTCCTTAAAATAAGCTTAGCATGGATATCGCTAATTTATTTGCCTGTGGAAATTTTTTTTGCTCACTCCTGATTCAGTTGGTAACATGTAGCATATTTTTTTACTTTTTCTTGATTCATCAATGACTTATAATATTCCTAACTGCAACAGTTCAAGTATTCTGTAATAGTATTATTTTTTATTATTTAGTATAAATAAACTAAATAAAAATTGCGTAGAGCGCACCACCCTTATGGGGAATTGGGCAAGGCGACGCGCCTAAACTTCTTCAACACGGTTCGGTTAAGATCCCCCGCCTGCGGCGACCCCCTTAAAAAGCAGGGCTGTTTCATTCCCTCAAAGGCTCATAATGTCAAGGGTTTGTGAAGCGCGATTGCTCTGTATTTTATTTTCTGAAAGTCCCTTATTAAATGGCGACTTCCACTTTAAAATCAAACTCAACTCTAACTTCAGCCATGAGAAAATGAGTTGAGGGTTGAAGTAGGAAAATCAATGAGCCCATTTGACTTAGTTATCTTTGATTGTGATGGTGTACTTGTAGATAGTGAACAAATCACTAACTCGGTTTTTGCGGCAATGCTTAGTGAAATCGGGTTACCGGTAACCTTGGAATATATATCTAACACATTCGTCGGTCAACCTATGACAGCATGTTTAGAAATTATTCAAGAGTCTCTTGGAAAACCTATTCCAGATAATTTTGTCACCGAATTTAGGCAACGCAACAAAAAGGATTTCTCAAAAAAATTAAAGCCAATTAAGGGCATACATGATGTTTTATCTCAAATTAAAACTTCTTATTGTGTAGCTTCAAATAGCATACATGAGATGATTCAAACAAAGCTAGGTGTCACAGGGTTACTGCCATATTTTGAGGGAAAAATATTTAGTGTTACAGATGTCGCACGCGGTAAACCACATCCAGATCTATTCTTATATGCAGCCGAGAAAATGAAAGCTCATCCACAGCGATGTGTGGTAGTTGAAGATACTCCAATCGGTGTGCAAGCCGGATTTAGCGCTGGGATGAAAGTTTTTGGTTATGCAGAATACAGTAATCCACAAAAATTGCAAGCAGCAGGCGCATCAGTTGTTTTTAGTTCTATGAGATTACTGCCAAATTTACTTGAGCAATTTGACACTCCCCTCGCTAAAGCCGAGGGGTATCACCCCCAGACGAATTGATAAATTCTGACCCCTTCGGGGTTCGCCCTTCGGGTATCTCCTAAGCCCTGCGGGCACGCACTCGCGTTCGGAGACGCGCTCGTCCCAAGGGGACACGCTGCGCGTTCGCCTTCGGCGTGCGCTTTGCGCTTACGCGAACGCAGTCGCCTACGGAGGGAGACCCTCCTGGAGCGCTGTCTCACCAGTCGCAGCCTACGGCTCGCTCCGCTAACATGGGGGAAACCACGCCAGACGCTACCCTAGTGGGAACGGCCACGCCTTACGGCTATCGGGAAGCGGAGATCCGGTGTTAGCGCCTGGCTCAACGGACAGGTGCGCGAC
>NZ_QMEB01000213.1:0-8321 GCF_012912135.1 Brasilonema bromeliae SPC951
TGCTTGCGAATAATGCTTACTTTACCTGACTTTGAGGCTTAACTGAACTGTATTGCGCTATCAGTAATCAATTGATCAACAAACTCTCTTAGCCGTTCTTGCCAGTTGGGGACGGCTTTAAGTTTTTCCCTTACTCCTGGCAAGACTTTGAACTGTACCGGGACTTTATCATATGCCACTTGATTATCTGGTTTAAACTTTGTTTTTGGCATTTTAAAAATCCAAAGCATCTGATATACTAGATATTGTACACCTTTTTAAAAAGTTGAAAGGATAGCTTAATGCTGTTAGGTTTCAAAACTGAATTGAAACTAAATAATCAACAGCGCACAGCATTAATGAAACATTGCGGTGTTGCACGGCACGCTTGGAACTGGGGACTGGCTTTAACAAAACAAATCCTTGACCACAATAAAACCAATTCCGCAATTAAGATCAAGTTTCCTACTGCCATTGACTTACATAAATGGCTGGTGGCATTAGTAAAAGCTGAAAATGAATGGTATTACGAGTGCAGCAAATCTACACCACAACAAGCATTGATGGCTTTGCGTGAGGCATGGAAGCGTTGTTTTAACAAAACTGCTGGCGTTCCGAAGTTCAAGAAGCGAAGTAGGCGCGATTCTTTTACATTGGAAGGCACGGTCAAAATTTTAGGTAATAACAAAATCCAAGTACCTGTAATTGGTGTTCTCAAAACTTATGAACGATTACCACAAGTATTAACGAAGTCTGCAACAATTAGCCGTATAGCTTCCAGATGGTTTATCAGCTTCCGATTTGATGTAGAAGAGCAGGACTTAAGTAATACAAGCGTTGTAGGCGTTGACCTTGGCGTTAAAAACCTAGCAACATTGTCCACTGGTGAAGTGGTTAATGGCGCAAAGTCATACAAAAAGTACGAAGCCAAACTCAGCAGAATGCAGTGGTTGAATCGTCATAAAATCATCGGTTCAAACAACTGGAAAAAAGCGCAGATGCAAATAGCTAAACTGCATAGAAAAATATCCAACATCCGAAAAGATACGTTGCATAAGCTCACCACACTATTAACCAAGAACCACGGTGTAATAGCCATTGAAGACCTCAACGTATCCGGAATGATGGCTAACCATAAACTGGCTAAAAGCATCCAAGATATGGGATTTTTTGAGTTTCGTAGGCAACTAACCTACAAGTGTGAACTTTATGGTTCCAAACTTGTTGTAGTTGACCGATGGTTTCCTAGCTCTAAAACTTGTTCCCATTGTGGCAGTAAAAAAGAAACACTCACTTTGAATGAGCGAGTGTTTGAATGTAGTCATTGTGGTTTTGTCATTGACCGCGATTTGAACGCAGCAATCAATTTGAAGAAAATCGCCAGTTAGGCGAGGTTAGCCTGTGGACTGGATAGTGCCGACACTACCAGATTGAAACAGGAAGTAAGCGAAACTCAAACAAGAATGAATAGCTTTGATAGGTGTTGATTAGGTTTGAGTAGGATTTATATAACGGAAATAAGTTACGATGATTTTGAAAAAGTAGAAATTCGTGTTGGCAAAGTCATCAAAGTAGAAGATTTTCCTCAAGCCCGAAAACCAGCATACAAACTTTGGATAGATTTTGGTGATTTGGGCGTCAAGAAGTCTAGTGCTCAAATTACCAAATTGTATCAAAAAGAAAATTTAACGCACAGGTTAATATTAGCTGTCACCAATTTTCCACCTCGTCAAATCGCTGATTTTATGTCTGAAGTCCTTGTGTTGGGTGTCGTGCTAGACGATGGTGAAGTCGTGTTGATTCAGCCAGAAAAAGAGGTACCTCTGGGTCAAAGAATTTTCTGACAATCTCCTCATTTTTCTGTCTTAGGTTTCGCCATAGTTGGTGAAAGTATTTACAACTACTGGATCAACCATTCCGCCGCACGTTCTCCTAAATCTAACGGAATACTCACAGCTTTACCAAGTCGTGGGCGTTCTCGTGTTTCTCGAATATAGGTTTTTACCTGTGTTTCACCACCTAAGCCATTCAGATAATTGGCGATGCTATCCAGATGCTCTTGATATTCTACCTCATTTAATGGGAAAGACACTTGCTCTAAATATTTCCACATAACTTGTAAGAATATTTTACCTTGTGTGCGACGCAATTGGACATCATAGGAGCGTCCCCACTTCTCAAGCAACAGTTGGTGTAATTCCTGTCCCGTCATATCTTTTCTCAAATATTTTTACATTTAGTTATGATGTTAAGTTCCATGACTCAAGTATGATAGGACTATAAAGAAATGTAATCCTACTAAGAAAGATGCTGGAAAGATTTTTGCACAAAGCATCCTGGCATCCTTGTAGGCATTATCCTTTTCACTCAGACAAGAGTTTCCTAATGAAAAACTCAAGTCATATTTGTTAACAAAATACACAAAGAACGCGTAGGTTATGGCTCAATTTTCTGAATCAATGGACGTGCCCGATATGGGGCGTCGTCAATTCATGAATCTTCTGACATTTGGAACTGTAACCGGAGTGGCTCTGGGAGCATTGTATCCCGTTGTCAACTATTTTATTCCTCCAGCAAGCGGTGGTGCTGGGGGTGGTACAACGGCAAAAAACGAGCTAGGGAACGATGTCAGTGTTAGCAAGTTTTTGGAAAGTCATAATGTAGGCGATCGCGTTCTCGTTCAAGGACTCAAGGGAGACCCCACCTATATTGTGGTAGATAGCAAAGAGGCGATTACTGATTACGGGATTAACGCCGTTTGCACGCACTTAGGTTGTGTTGTTCCTTGGAACGCAGCAGAGAACAAGTTTAAGTGTCCCTGTCATGGTTCACAGTACGACGCGACGGGTAAGGTTGTCCGAGGTCCAGCACCTCTGTCTTTAGCTTTGAGTCATGCAAAAGCCGAAGAAGACAAAATCGTCCTGACTCAATGGACGGAAACCGACTTCCGTACAGGCGAAGATCCTTGGTGGGCTTAACAGTTATCAGTTATCAGTTATCAGTTATCAGCTCATCTTGGCTTGATAACTCTTGAGTGTTTACTGTTCACTCAAAAGGCTGTTCACTGATTTAATCAGTGCATAGTCTATAGTTTGGAGTCGAAATTTGACTCTTGACTCATGACTGTTGACCCTTCGGGTTCGCCAGATGCCTGTTGTCGGGAAACCCTCCCGCAGCACTGGTCTCACTAATGACTAATGACTAATATCAGAGAATCGTTGTCCTAGTTGTCCTTATAGAGATGAGAAATGTTTGTCAAATAGCGAGTTTAACTCGCAGTGCTAGAACAATTATCAAAACCTTGCTCGTAGCGATCGCCACAGTGACATTTTTCTTCACCAGCGATCTAGTCCTACCTCAAGCAGCTGAAGCATATCCCTTTTGGGCACAGGAAACCTACCCCGAAAGTCCTCGCCAACCGACAGGGCTGATTGTGTGTGCTAACTGTCACCTAGCAGCAAAGCCTACCGAAGTCGAAATTCCCCAGTCTGTTCTGCCTGACACGGTATTTAAAGCTGTGGTAAAAATTCCCTACGATACAAGCGTAGAGCAGGTGGGTGCCGATGGTTCTAAAGTTGGCTTGAACGTCGGTGCTGTGCTGATGCTACCAGAAGGCTTCAAGATTGCTCCTGAAGAACGCATCCCCGAGGAGTGGAAGGAAGAAATCGAGGGTTTATACTACCAACCCTACACCGAAGATCAAGAAAACGTCGTCATCATTGGACCGCTACCTGGTGAACAATATCAGGAAATCGTCTTCCCCGTCCTTTCTCCTAACCCTGCAACTGACAAGAAAATTCACTTTGGTAAGTACGCTGTTCACGTAGGTGGTAACCGTGGACGCGGACAAGTTTACCCCACTGGCCTAAAGAGCAACAACACGGTATACACGGCTTCTGCTGCGGGTACAATTAGCAAGATTGCCAAAACAGAAGATGAAGACGGTAACGTCAAGTACGAACTCAGCATCCAACCTGAATCTGGGGACGTAGTAGTTGACACTATACCCGTTGGACCAGAATTGATTGTCTCTGAAGGACAAGTGGTCAAAAAAGATGAACCTTTGACCAATAATCCAAACGTTGGTGGATTTGGTCAAGATGACGGCGAAATCGTGCTACAAGATGCTACGAGAGTTCAATGGTTGATTGCATTTGTCGCACTTGTTATGTTGGCTCAAGTTATGCTTGTCCTCAAGAAGAAGCAGGTTGAAAAGGTTCAAGCTGCAGAGATGAATTTCTAAATTCAGAGCCAAATTATCAGTCATAGGACAGGTATTTGACCTGTCTTTTTTATGTTTGTTTGACGATATTATAATAAATGTTATAATAAAAGAATTGCCTTCATAAAGGAGTAACTTAGATGACTGACAAGACCTATCCTATAGCTTCTGCTAAGATAGGCACGCAAGATGGTTTTCGCTTACCTCGTGCTTTTTCTAAAGACCATCCTCATTTAGTTAATACTTCAGGTTATGTGCAAGTCTTATCTAAAAACACCTTTTTAGTGCAATTAGATACTGATGAAGTTGAGGAAGTAGATGAAACGGAATCTATTATGATGAGTCTGTTCCTCGACTTTTTGATGAAAGATGCTGTTAAAAATCCTGAGCAACTCGTTGCTTATACAAAAGAAATGAGCGACGAAATGGATGAGCTACTTTGTGATGTTGTTTTGGATGCATGAACTCATTCACATCTGATGGATGGAGAATATTTTTCTACCCATTGTTTGATAAGCAATGGGTAGAATTGTCTCATCGGGTTCGTACTTTAAAAACTGAGTTATCTAAACAAGAGTTTATGACTCATGGAGATGTAAAGCTACTAAAGGGCTTGAATATTGGTATTAAAGAAAAAATTACTCAAGATCCTTTTGCATCTCACTTTGTATTACACAAACCTTTACACAGGTATGGTCGTCTGAAGAAAATGGGGCTACCTGCCCGATATAGATTATTTTTTAGAGCATTTAAAGAACAAAAAATTATTATCATTATTTGGTTAGGATTCCCACGTAAAGAAGGGGATAAAAACGATTGTTATCAGGTTTTTGCAAAAAAAGTTACTAATATTGACTTTCCGGAAAATGTAGATGAACTGCTTGCGGAATGTGAGGTAACAGATTTTAAGGAACAAAAGAAAGATTCACTGGAAACCAAATGATTAGCAAAGATACTGCATAAGAAAAAGCACAACGCTTAGCAGCCAACCAGATACTCTTTGATATCAAAGCACTTCATCCCAACTCCATTGAGCGCTAAACCGTCTCTAACGTGTTTCCAAGATTGATCTAGCAATCTTAAAACTTGCTGTGCAACCTTAGCAGGAAGACTTAAAACTACCAGAGGCAAAACAGCTTTTGGCTACCAAAGGTTTTTCTGGCTTAGAAAACCGTACACAAACCTTGATGAATGCTTTCTACGCAATGCTGTATCAAGGTAATATGACAAAGGCTGAGGCTTTACGTCAAGCGCAAGTGGCAATGATTACGGACAACTACTCAAGGGTTGTTCAACAGCAAAACAAAGCTATTTTAGAATCTACGCGCGATCTGCGCGCAGCGCAGCAGCGAAGCTATCGCTTCTTGCTAAAAGTCGCTAATAATCTTAGTCACCCCTATTATTGGGCACCATTCATTTTAATTGGCAATGGCTTGTAAGAACAGGGTTTGGTGTTGTCCACCCTAGTCTTTGCACAGCAGGTGAGGACATCCTCACCTACCGCCCCTGTTATTTCCGTTTTGCTACTACAATGGACGATACACTCGGTAGTTGATATTCGGGAAAATATTGTCCATCAATTCAACTTTTTCCAGCCAACCGCTATCGATTTTGCCGATTTTAACGTCTTCGTAAAGCTTGTTAAAGCGCATGAGGTGCGATCGCGTCCTTCTAACTGCATAAGGTACCATCGTTCCCGTCCGCATAATAAACGCCCAGTCGGAAGACTGCGCCAACAGCAGTTCCCTCGCTGCTTGGTTCAACGCTTTCCACTCCAACTCATCTTCTGGTTCCCGCTTTGCTATTTCAATCATCCGTTCTGCGGCTTTATGCAAATGTGGGTAAATCCACGTATTTGTTTGGTTCAACCAATACTCATGGAATCCCTTATAACCCCAACTTGATTGCGAAGGACGGCAGACTTGCTGACTTGAATTTGCCCGCAAATAATCTGCCAAGTGGGTCATTTCATAGGTTTTTTGGTCATACCATGACTTGCGGAACAGGTAATCAATAAACCAAGGACCTTCATACCACCAATGTCCATATAACTCAGCATCGTAGGGAGAAACAATAATTGGCGGACGCTGCATTATACCATGAAGATGTCCTACTTGCTGCTCACGATTATACATAAAATTGGCAGCGTGTTCTGCAGCTTTTTCCCGTGCCCAATACGGGTCGTAGAGTGCCTTATCTGCCAGTCCTAAGCCGCGACCTGTAATTTTGTGATACTTAATGCCCGTATTTTTGCGTTGACCGTTAGGCATAATGTAGGGCTTAATGTACTCATATTCTGCTTCCCAACCCAAGTCTTTGTAAAACTCGCGGTATTCTGCAGCACCAGGATAGCCGACCTCAGAAGACCATACCTGCTGAGAAGATTCATGGTCTCGACCAAAGGCAGCAACACCAGTTTCTGTAAAAATTGGGGCATAAGTGCCAAATCGTGGACGAGGACGGGCATAAAGAATACCGTGCCCATCAGTGAGGAAGTAGCGCAACCCTGCATCGGCTAACATCCGCTCTACACCTTCATAGTAGGCGCATTCTGGCAGCCAAATACCTTTGGGTGGGCGACCAAAGTTTTCTTCGTAGTGTTCGCAAGCTACTTTAATTTGTCCCCACACAGCTTGCGGGTACATTTTCATCAGTGGTAGGTAGCCGTGGGTAGCACCGCAGGTAATGATTTCTAAATTGTTAGTGTCCTGAAACTGCTTAAAAGCTGTGACTAAGTCCCCGTTGTAGCGTTCCCAAACTTCTCGTATCGCCTTAAACTCACTGGCGTAATGCTCGGCTAAATAACGAATATGACCGTTGTGGACATTATGCTCGATTTCCAGTTCTATAAGTTCTTCGAGTTTGGCTAAATGAGCGTCGTAGCGTTCTTGCAAAAGAGGATCGCGTAGCATTGACACAAGAGGTGGTGTCATGCTCATCGTGATTTTAAAGTCAACACCGTCTTGCTTTAAGCCTTCAAAGACTCGCAGCAAAGGAATGTAAGTTTCGGTGATGGCTTCATAGAGCCATTCTTCTTCTAGCACATAATCACTTTCTGGGTGACGAACGAAGGGCAGATGTGCGTGGAGTACGAGCGCAACGTAGCCGATAGCCATAATTATAGTTCCGGGATGGTACTTGTTAGATGAAAGGTTGGGAATTTGGCAGATGTTAAGAATATTTTAAGACTTTATGGGGATCGTTACATTCTTTAGTCAACTCTCCAAATTATGCCTACGCATTGATGCACATCTCATTCATGCCCTTCGCAACTCATTTCATAAAAGGCAAAAGGTCAAACTCTTGACGAATATCTAACAGTGATCGATCTAAAAGCGGTTCAAAATTCAGAAACGGAACATGATGCTCCCCTTTTATGTCGCCAAAATTTCACCTTTAAGCCATCATGAGGACGGGAGAACGGTAGTACAACCCGCTCTAGATTTTGTCCAGGGAGTAATTCCCACTGATACTCACGAATCAACAACGCTGCAAACACCTTCATTTCCAATCTGGCAAATTCCTTGCCTAAACATTCTCGAATTCCACCACCGAACGGAATATAGCTAAAGACCTTTTGTTTGTTCTCGACCCGTTCAGGTGCAAAACGTTCTGGGTCAAATCGTTCACGTTGAGCATAGACATTCTGGTCTTGATGAGTCTCTTGGATCTGGTAAAACACATCCCAACTTTGCGGGATGAGATACCCACCGAACTCGCAGGACTCAAGCACTTTCCGCGAACCACTGCGAACTACTGGAGGTGCTATTCGTAAAACTTCTTTTAGCACTTGCTCTAGATAAGTCATTTGCTTGAGAGATTCCTGTGTTAGCGGTTGTGTCAACCCGAGTTGCTCTTGTTCTGCACGGGCTGCTTGCAGCACCTGTGGATGTTGAGCAAGCAATAAACACAAGGATGTGAGTGCTGAAGTTAAAGTTTCGTGTCCAGCAACGAGCATTCCCAACACGTTATCTTTCACTTCCTCCAAGCTCAAACGATTACCCTCTTCATCCTGCGCCTGCAATAGAATTTTCAAAACATCCTCATTAGAGGAAGGATGTTGTTGGCGTTGGTTGATCATTTCATCAATCTTTGCAAGAAGCTGCTCACGCGCACGAAC
>NZ_QMEB01000213.1:8331-12197 GCF_012912135.1 Brasilonema bromeliae SPC951
GGAATAGATAACAGCCCGTCACTCCAAGTCTCATAAACTTTTTCTAGGTTTTCATCTGAGGCAGTTTCAACGCTCACGAACAACTTACAGGCAATATCCAGCGTATATTTTTTCAGTTCGGAATACCAAGTCAATGTTCCCATGCGTTCCCATCGATGCAGATAACGACGGGTCATGTCTTCTATTGTCGTAGCGTACTCGGCTAATGCTCTTGGCTCAAAGGCTTGGAACAACTGCTTACGAAGTATTTGGTGAGCAGTACCCGTCTTTACTCCAATTGAGTTTGCTCCCAGTAACACCTCAAAACTTGGAGTATTGGTCATCTCGAATCGCTGACTTTCATTGGTGAACAAAAAACGGGTTGCATCTGCTCCAATGAAAACAATCGTTGGACGACCAAACAGATGAGTTTTGAAAATTGTTCCATATCGCTTTTGTCGCTGCTCGATAAAACGGGCTGGATCGCGCAAATAGCTGATGGATTCGCCAACAATGGGCAAACCGAAGCGACCAGGAGGTAACGGGAGATTTCCCTTTGGGGTTCGCCAAGCAAATCGCTGAGTCGAGAGATTGGTCATGCTGTTTTCTGCTGTTTAATGGATAAAGAAGTTTTTAAATTACGATACTGTATCGTAATTTAAAAGTAAATGTCAATTGGACAACTGCTTGGTAAGTTGTTTAGATACGGATGCCTTAGAATGACGATCGCATGAGTAAACCTGTCAAAAGTCCGCCGGGACGACCCCGTAGTGCCCAATCACATCAAGCAATTCTGCAAGCAGCCCTGGAACTGCTGGCAGAAGTTGGATTTGAGCGCATGAGTATTGATGCGATCGCAGCCCGTGCAGGAGTTGGCAAACCCACAATTTACCGGCGCTACAAATCGAAAGAAGAACTAGTTGCAGACGCGATTGAGAGTTGTAGACAAGAGTATGTCGTTCCTGACACTGGTAGCCTCTGGGGTGATATTGACGCGTTGATCAACAGTGCTGCACAAATCACATTTACCCCTTTGGGACGACAGACAGTTGCTATGATGATCAGTACTGCATCCAGCAATCCTCAGTTCGCTCAGGTCTACTGGACAAAATACCTACAACCCCGACGACAAGCCTTCGCTGTTGTATTTGAACGCGCAAAATCGAGAAATGAAATTCAGGCAGATTTAGATTCTGATCTCGTTTTTGACCTGATAAGTGGAATCATGCTTTATGCACTCGTGTTTCAAGCTACAACAGAACCTTGGGAAGCATATATTCGTCGTACCTTGCATCTTCTTCTGAGAGAACCATCAAGCTGACTTTCCCTGAACAAAAAGCTAGGGGAGTGTGAATAAGAAAAATATCATTTCACTCGATTAATGCCCAAGCAGCATAAGCATATTTGCGTAAGCCGTTGGTGATTTCTTACTCGTCCGTCTCCTGATACAACTGCTGCAACTGCTGCAACTGCGTCCTGCGTGAAGTCCGGCGATATTTCTTACTTTCTAGCTTCGGTTCGTATTGAGTCTTTCCCTTGCCTTTCGTTTTTACCTTGACAGTAGATTCAGGATCTGCCTGTTGGTTAAGCTGAGTTTGGCGCTTAATAACTTCCTCTAAAAAATCTAAGTAATGCTGATATCGTTCCCAATCTCCACGGACTACACACCCCGGTTCGTCTCGATGCAGACAATCACTAAAACGACAGCTATCAACTGCTAATCTTTGTCTTGCTTCTGGGAAATAAGTTACTAATTGTTCTGGGACACAATCAAAGTCAGGTTGATTAAAACCGGGAGTATCTGCTAATAAACCACCACTTGGCAATTCAAATAATTCCACGTGACGAGTGGTATGGCGACCTCGTGCCAGTTTACCAGAAACCTCTCCCACTCGTAAGTTAGCATTGGGAATCAGTGTATTGATCAGGCTGGACTTACCAACTCCAGAAGGTCCAGCTATCACTGTCATGTTGTCTTTGAGTTTATCTACTTTTTTATCAATATTTATACTTTTGCTCAGACTAATAAATATTGGTTGGTAGCCCCAAGTTACCAACTGCTGATTAATTTCTGCCTGTTGTTCTGTTGCAATTAAATCGCATTTATTTAAGCATAAAATCACACTTAAACCCGTAGACTCAGCTTTAACCAGAAAGCGACTAAGCTGGTACGGTTCCAAAGGCGGGTCAGCAACGGCAAATACTAAGAAAATTTGATTAATATTAGCGATCGCTGGACGATCTAATTCACTTTCACGAGGTAATACTTGAGCGATCGCCCCTCGTCCGCCAGCCCAATCTGGTTCTTCTACGACTACGCGATCGCCCACCATCACCTGTTGCCCGATTTTTTTCAACCGTGTTCTGCGAGTGCATAGAAGCATGGGGGGATGAGGAGAACTTTGCTCACTCATCTGTCTCATCCCTATATCTAACTGCACTCGGTAAAAATTAGCTTGCACGGCTAGAACTGTGCCTAGTAACTGATCGGTAGCTTCTAAGCCTTCCCCTCTCATGAGGCACTCACAGGGCGGCGGACTAGTAGAGAAAAATAACTAACACAATCTGTAATTTGCTCTACCTGATACCCTGCCATTGTCAAACTATCAGGAACCTGCTCAATCGGTTCCCCTGAATCTAGCCAGACTTCTAGTAATTCTCCGGGATTCATTTGCTCCAGACGGAGTTTCGTCCGCACAAAATTTATCGGGCAAGGGGTGCCACGCAAATCGAGTTGAGCATTAGGAGTTGAGAGGGAAGATAGACTCATCGTTGGTGAAAGAAGTTTCCCAAAAATCCTTCTAGTCCGCCTTTTCCAGTGCGATCTCCTTTTATTTTAGCGAGCTTCTCCAGAAGTTCACGTTCTTCAATTGTCAACTTATTAGGAATATCAATTAACACCGTAATCATGTGGTCGCCACGACTGACGGGATTACCCAAGCGCGGTACTCCACGATTTTCCAGCTTCATGACAGTATTTGGCTGAGTTCCTGGTGGAATCAACAATTCCTGTGGTCCATCTACAGTATTTACCTCCAAGCGACAGCCCAAAATTGCTTGCAGGTAGCTAATTTTGAGTTCCGAGAGAATATTGATTCCATCCCGATGGAATTCCTCGTCCTCATTGATAAACAGATAAACGTATAAATCTCCAGGAGGACCACTGCGTTGACCTGCATCACCTTCTGCGGAGATCCGCAAGCGTGTACCGTTGTCCACCCCAGCTGGAATGGATATTTTTAGTTTCTTCGTAACTTGTTTTGCACCCTTACCGTCGCAAGCATCACATTTATCTTCGATCACCATCCCCGTACCATTACACGTAGGACAAGTCGAAACTTGGGTGAAGCTACCAAAGGGCGTTCTGGTGACGCGACGTACTTGACCTGTTCCGGTACAAGTCGAACAAGTGCGAGGGCGAGTTCCGGGTTTAGCGCCAGATCCGCTACAAATCTCACAAGTCTCTAGATGAGAAATGCGAATTTCCTTTTCACCGCCAAAGACTGCTTCTCGAAAGTCTAGCTTTAGGTCTAGCCGCAGATCATCGCCCCGCACTGGTCCACTGCGTCGTCTTTGGGTTGTACCACCTGCACTACCAGCAAAGCCTGAGAAAATGCTTTCAAAGATATCAGCAAACCCGCCCATGTCACCCATATCTTGGAAGCCTGCACCAGATCCACCATTCACAGCAGCTTCACCAAAGCGGTCATAACGTGCGCGGGTTTCCGGCTCAGAAAGAACTTCATAAGCACGGTTAATTTCTTTGAAGCGATCTTCCGCTCCCGGTTCTTTGTTCACGTCTGGGTGATACTTCCGGGCTTGACGGCGGTAAGCATGTTTGATTTCTTCTTTGTCGGCGTCACGAGAGACACCTAGAATTTCATAAT
>NZ_QMEB01000214.1 GCF_012912135.1 Brasilonema bromeliae SPC951
TATTATTACCTCTGCAGCTAAAGTCCAACAAACACTTAAGCTTTTCCGCGAAAAATTAACCCTGAGAAAACTCAACAAACTAGAAGTTGAAGTCACCGAATGCTTCCGCTACCTCCTCCACAAATCAGACTTAGTCCATCGCGTCGCAATTGACACTCACACCTTCAGCCTCTCGCTGTACGATTTACAAGGTAAACCTGTCCCCAAACATCGACTTTCTGCAGGCGAAAAACAACTCTTAGCGATCGCCTTCCTCTGGGGATTAGCCCGTGTTTCTGGACGTCGCTTACCAGTCGCAATTGACACACCCTTAGGACGCTTAGACTCCTCCCACCGCAGTAACTTAGTTGAACGTTACTTTCCATCAGCCAGCCATCAAGTTATTTTGTTATCCACAGATACTGAGATAGGAGACAAAGAAGTCAAAATATTGCGAGAAAATGAGGCGATCGCCCGCGAATACCTCCTCAAATACGACTCATCCACCCGCCAAACAACAGTTCAACCGGGATATTTCTGGTAAACTCCCCTTCCGGGAAGGGCGCGTGAAGCGAAGGATCGGAATAAGAATCTTTTTTTGAATTTTGCGGAAAGTTGCTAGGAGGAGCCAGTACTTGATGAGGGTCTCCCTCACTTGGTATCTGGCGTTGGTTTCCCGACAGAGCAAACTTTCCAAGACGAATTTTGAATTTAAGTCCGAAGGACGCGCATGGAACCCCCAATAGATCGTATCAAACTCTCCCAAACAGCCAAAGACCAACTCCTCAAACTCAGACGCAACACCAAAATCGACCAATGGAATATCCTGTGTCGTTGGGCGTTTTGTCGTTCCCTAGCCGAACCAACTCCACCCTCACCCGTCCCAATTCCTCAAGATAGCAACGTCGAAATGACATGGCGCGTCTTTGGCGGCGAAATGTCCGATATATTCCTACTCGCCCTCAAGCAACGCTGCTACAACGACGGCTTCCCAACAGACAAACAAACCCTAGCGACACAATTTCGCCTCCACCTACATCGCGGTATTGGTTACCTCGCAGGTGATCCAAATATCAAGAAGATTGAAGATTTAGTTGAATTAGCGACAAAAAAGATATAAGGATTAATAAACCACAGATGCACGCAGATGAATTATCCGCGTGCATTTGCGTTTATCTGCGGTTCCCTTAATATCTTTATGTTTTCAGAGAGTTACGTAGAAATAGAACGCCATAGAGCTGCGATTGTTCGCACTGACTTATCGAGACCTGTGCGATTGGCAATAGAATGGTCAATTATAAACAAGGATACCACGTTTTTTGATTACGGTTGCGGACACGGTGGCGATGTGGAGCGAGTAGCCAACCTAGGCTACACCAGTGCAGGCTGGGATCCATACTACTACCCCGATACCCCGCGCATTTGCGCTAATGTCGTTAACTTGGGCTACGTCCTGAACGTAATTGAAGACCCAGAGGAACGTCGCCAAGCTCTTTGCCAAGCTTGGGAACTCGCCCACAAAGTCTTAATTGTTGCGGCTCAAGTTTTGATAAATGCTCCCAGCAAGACTCAAGTTGCTTACAGTGATGGTATCGTCACTCGCCGCAATACCTTTCAGAAATATTACGATCAAGAAGAACTCAAAAAATACATTGATGAAACCCTAAATGTTGATGCGGTACCAGTCGCGCTGGGTGTGTATTTTGTTTTTCGAGATGAAGCCGAAAAAGAAGAATTTAAAGCCATACGCTTTTTCTCCAGAACCTCAACACCAAAGGTACGCATTCATACCAAACGGTTTGAGGACTACAAAGAGATGTTGGAACCACTGATGGCTTTTTTTACTCATCGTGGAAGACTTCCAGTCAAAGGCGAATTGGATAACGAACAGGAATTACTCAGTGAATTTAAGAACTTTCGCCGTGCTTTTGCTGTGGTTTTACAAGCGACTGATGAAGCAGAATGGGATGCGATCGCCTACCGTCGTTCTCTTGACATCCAAGTTTATCTTGCTCTCACCCACTTCGATAAACGCCCGACATCGCATAAATTATCACCAGAAATGCGCCATGACATCAAAGCCTTTTTTGGCAGTTATGAAGAAGCTTGCGAAGTTGCTGATGCTAAGCTTTTCAGTTTGGGGAAAACCGGAGTCGTACAAACTGCTTGCGAAAAAAGTAAAATAGGCAAACACACTCGTAGCGCCCTTTACGTCCATGTTTCTGCGCTTGGTGAACTTGACCCCTTGCTGCGAATTTACGAAGGCTGCGCTAGTCGCACTATTGGCCGTGTCGATGACGCAACACTGATAAAGTTTTGTCTAGATGAACCGCGAATATCCTACCTGTTCTACCCGGAATTCGATACTGATGCTCATCCAGCATTAAAGGCGAGTATCACGATTGATTTAAAAACTTTGCGCATAACTCACCGAGACTACGAGCAAAGAGCAAATCCACCAATTCTTCACCGTAAAGAAACATTTGTGACCTCTAACTATTCATATTACCAAGAATTTGCTCAACTCACCCAACAAGAACAAAAATTAGGACTACTCAAGCATAAAAGCGAGATTGGTACTCGTGAAGGTTGGACAAAATGTCTTGCAGAACATGGGGTAGAAATTAGAGATCATCAAATTCATCTGGTTAACGAAAATTAGGATTCAGCCAAAAAATGAAAAACCCTAACTGCGTAAGATAGTGGAACTTTGCGTTATATATAGGCATCTTTGCCTGATATTACATCGTAAATCTGACAAGATATCTAAAATTCTTCCACTTTAGGAGAAATAAATAAAACAGTGCAAACAATTTCATCATTACTACAAGTTTTTAAAAGCCCGAAGATGGCGGCTTTGGTGTTATTAGGTTTTTCATCAGGTTTACCCTATTTGTTAACTGGTAACACTTTGACGGCTTGGATGACCGTAGAAAATGTAGACTTGGGGACTATTGGCTGGTTTAGTCTTGTCAGTTTGCCTTATTCCTTGAAATTTCTTTGGTCACCTTTGCTCGATAGATATAAACTCCCCATTTTGGGACGGCGACGGGGCTGGTTAATAGCAACGCAGATTGCTTTAATTGTAGCGATCGCCCTCATGGCTGGGCAACAACCCGGCACAGTACTACAACTGCTTGCGATAAACGCAATAGCGATCGCTTTTTTGAGCGCTACACAAGACATTGCTGCTGACGCTTACCGTACCGACGTTTTAGAACCACTGGAAGTGGGTGCTGGTGCTGGTCTTTTCGTCTCAGGTTATCGACTTGCCATTATAGTAGCAGGTGCGTTGGCATTAATTCTGGCTGCCCATTTGCCTTGGAAATCGGTTTATCTGTTAATGGCGCTTTTCATGGTTATTGGGATTTTTGGCACTTTGCTCGCGCCAGAACCAAAGAAAGTTACCCCTCCAGATTCCTTAGCACAAGCGGTCATACTACCATTTGGAGAATTTTTTCAGCGCCTGGGTGTATACCAAGCCCCGTTGACATTAGCATTCATCATATTTTATAAACTAGGCGATGCCTTTCTGAGCAAGATGTCCACGCCATTTTTACTCAAAACTGGCTTCACCCTAACTGATATTGGCGCTATTCAGATCGGGATGGGTTCAATTGCTACTATTGTTGGTGCCCTAGCAGGTGGTTCGATTTTGAGCAAAATCGGTATAAATCGCTCGCTTTGGGTCTTTGGGATTTTACAAGCATTGAGTAATATAGTATACTTTTTTCTCGCGACACTCGGACAAAACTACCAATTTATGGTCATCGCCATCAATGTAGAAAACTTCTGTGGTGGTTTAGGAACAGCTGCCTTTATTGGTTTTTTGATGAGTTTGTGCAACCAGCGTTTTAGCGCGACTCAATATGCTTTACTATCTAGTTTGATGGCTGTCAGTCGTGATATTCTCGCTGCCCCAGCTGGCGCAATAGCGGAAATTACGGGTTGGCAGATATTTTTCTTAATTAGCATTGCCGTGGCTGTACCAGGACTATTACTATTACCATTGTTTGCCCCTTGGAACCAAAAGCCACGGGCAATTAAGCGACCAGGACTCAACGATGATGAAGAGGATTTATGGGGCAAAAACTAATCATTATTATCGCAACGGCTATTCTGTTAATTACTGGCGTCTTACTTGGCTACGTTCTTTCCCAGTTAGTTCTGGGATACTTGACGCCTAACTTACTAACTCTTTTAGGGACTTTCAGTCTCATTATAATTTTTGGTACACTTTATTACGTTTTATTTTGGGAGTTTAGAAGACAGCAGGCGCAGACTTCCCCAGCAGCAAGAAGGCGACCCTCCCGAAGAGAACAACAGCGTGAACCTGACGCAAATCTCAAAAACAGGCTCATCTCTTTAGCCGGTGACGCGACTGTTGCCCAACGGTTGGTAGATCAAGCCAAGCAAGACTTTCCTGGTATGCCAGAAAATTGGTATTGGGAAAGAGCAATTGCTGACTTGGAACGCGATAACCCCCCAGCGCCAACCGCCTGAACTCCTATTAAGTGAGATTCTTTCAAGAAACACGCTTAACAGGGAACGCTTAACAGGGAACAGTGAACAGTGATAACTGATAACTGATAACTGACGACTGGTAACTGGTAACTAGTAACTGATAACTGATAACTGATAACTGTTTTAAGAAGGGAGGTGGTGTTTGTTTCATTCGTTACCAGCAGCGTGTAACCGCGCACGAGTTTAAGGCTCACAAAGATCAACCGTTCGTTGCAAAATGAAACTATGGCTATATTTCGTCAGTACATCGCGCCGTTTTTCGTAGTGTTAATTTTCATTATTGCTCTTGTCGCAGTCAGCTCCCGCATCTTTTTACCCTCTGATATGGCTGCACCCGCACCAGTAGAAGAGAGTGGGGAAGTGGGATCTGTAAATACCCCGCTATTCACGTTGTCTACCTTGTCTGGTCAGTCCCCTCAACGGACTGCCTCACCTTCTTTAAGTGTCTGAAGAATTGCTACCGAATTACAGAATTCGCCGTGGCTCTACCTTGGATAGAGCGCTGCTGGTAAAATTCATGCAGCGAACTTACCAAGAAGCCTTTCCACAGCAAGATTTCTCCCATCTCGCGCGAACAGTTGAACAATACTTCTCCAGAGAAACTCCCCTTTGGTGGGTTGATTTTGTAGAAGTAGAACAAGAGGAAGCACCAGAAGCGGGAGGAGAAAGCAATTCCAAATTAGGAGTCTCTCCCTCTCTCCCTTCTTCATCCCCCATTGCGGGTTTATGGGTAGGAAATGCCATAGATCAAGTGCAGGGCGATCGCCACGCTCACATTTTTTTACTCTACGTTGTGCCAGAACACCGACGACAAGGTATCGGGACAGCTTTGATGCGATATGTAGAAAATTGGGCAAGGGCTAGAGGTGATCACCAAATCGGATTACAAGTCTTTCAAACCAACACAGCCGCATTGAATCTTTACAATCAGCTAGGATATGAAACCCAATCACTGTGGATGGTAAAATCTCTTCATCCTTACAAATATGACTGAAATTGCTGCAAGAGACAAATTGTAAATTCTAATACTGGTATAGCAAAACCGCAGTGGAAATTTAGAGAAATTCTCTCGCATTGTGTCTAAATATGTATGACGAAGACGACCTTAGCCTACTAGATGTCGAAACAGAACTAGAAAGCCCTCTGGATCACATGGAACCGGTCACTGCCGAAACAGAGACGCCAAAGCCCAATCCAGAGCAGATGCTAGCATTATTAGAACATCAAGATCCGCAGCAAAGGATGCTGGCCGCGCGTGCTTTTTGCGACATACAAGATGCTAGGGCCATCCCCCATCTGATTCGCTTATTAACTGATACCTGTCCTTTGGTACGGGTGAGTGCAGCGTATGGTATCGGACGCAACCCAAGCTTAGATGCTGTGGAACCGTTGATTGCCCAGTTAAACCGAGATTGGAATGGCTACGTGCGTAAAGGGGTTGTTTGGGCGTTGGGGAACTGTCGCGATCGCCGCAGCCTAGCACCTCTAGCAGACGCTTTAAAAACCGATATTTCCGCAGTACGCCTGTGGGCGGCTACCGCCTTGGCACAAATGGCAGAAGTGGGATATGAAGCTGTTGTGGGAGCAATACCCCCCTTGATTTCAGCCTTGGTACAAGATCCCGTAGCACCAGTACGCAGTAATTGTGCTTGGACAATTGGACAACTTTGCCGCGAATTGCCTTCTAATGTCGTTTATGCTACTGCCATTGATGCACTGATTCAAGCCTTTGCTGAAGACCAAGATTTGGGAGTGCGCGAAGATGCGAAAGCCTCCCTTTTAGGAGTTGGTGACCCCCGTGGACTTCAGTTGATTGAAACTCTGGAACAGGAAGGATGGTTTTGATTTTAGTTATTAGTCATTAGTCATTAGTCATTAGTACAAGACGATTTTTTGACTGAATGACCAATGACTAACCTCTATACTGAATTCGATAAATACGGTTATTTGCTTCTTCCGTGACTAAAAGACTACCATCGGGCAAAACGAGTAAGCCCACAGGACGTCCCCAAGTCGTTGGTACAGTTGGGTCTAGGAGAAATCCAGTCAGAAAGTCTTCATAGTATCCTTGCGGACGCCCTTTAGTGTCAAATGGGACAAAGACAATTTTATATCCAGTGCCGCGATCGCGATTCCAAGAACCACGAAAGGCAACAAAAGCACCATTACGATATTTTTCCGGGAATGTCTGACCGTCATAAAACTGCAACCCCAATGCAGCTGAGTGTGATTGAAATAGCACATCTGGAGTACGAGTGCGACGTACTAAATCTGGTCGTTTGCTAGCATCACCCGTCTTTTGACGTGGATCGAGGTTTTTAGCTGTTAGGTAAGCATAAGGCCAACCATAGAATTCTCCCTGCTGAATGCGTGTCAAGTAATCTGGTACCAACTCATCGCCAATACCATCACGTTCATTAACAGTGGCGTAAAGTTCCTTAGTCACAGGCTGAAAATCCAGACCAACTGGGTTACGTAAGCCAGAGGCAAAAGTCTGCTGCTGGGAACCATCTAAGTTCATCACCTGTACTGAAGCCCGTGGCAAAGGTTCTTCGTCTGCGTTAGTTCCGGAACCAATCGAAACATATAGCTTTTTACCATCGGGTGAGACAACAACATTACGTGTCCAGTGGTTATTGTAGCCCTTAGCAGGCAGGCTGGCGATTTTTGTCCCAGAACCAGTGATTTGCTGCTGATTTTTAGTGTAGGGAAACCGTAAGACTGCATCAGTGTTGCCCAGGAAGAAGGAATTACCAGCAAAAGCCATACCAAAGGGTCTATTTAGTCCGTTGGCTTGACTTGCAAAGGTTTGTTTGACATCAGCCACCCCATCACCGTTGGTATCACGCAGTAAACGAATACGATTTTGCCCAGTTTCAGTTACTAAAACATCACCGTTGGGAGTTAAAGCTAACCAGCGAGGAGCATCCAAACCATCAGCAAAAACGTTGACTACAAAGCCCTGAGGGACACGCAGAGTCGGGTTCTCTGGAATTGGTACTACCTCAGGTGACTTTGAGGCGCTATCAGTGGCGTAGGGTTTTGGCAAATCAGCAACATTAATGCGGATAGGTGCTGGTGAAAATGGTTCTGTACGAATACCATTTTTCACTTGTGTAGAACTCTGTGCTAGTTGAGCAGATGGTGAAGATTCGGGTGTCGCTTCTTCTTGGGAAGCACGAGTCTGGTTACAGGCTGCTGCTGTAGTCAGTAGCAGAAAAAGCAGCAAGCAACGCAGATGTTTCATGGTAGGAATTTCAACAATGATGCAGGGCTTCTTAAACTTAGATCAGATGTTTTAAAACTATCACCATTCCAAAGTGCGATTTTACCAGTCATCCGTTAGGTGAAAACTGCTGTAATCACGGTATAATAGGATGTTCAGCCTCTTAATATCCATTTGCCGACGGCATCAGAAGATAAGCAATAATCGAGTAACATCTAGATTCAGGAGTTGCTGCATGAGGCACAACGCAGACGACACAGCCAATAAACACTTCAGTTCAGGTGCTAACGAACTCAAGCTCAAAGCTTCTCGAAATCAAGTTTTTACGGCTCCATTACCAGACCCGATTACAAAAAATATTGAAGCGATTAGTTCACTTCATATCCAGGAAGTTCGAGACATTCCCGCCCACCAGCGGATACTAGAAGCGATCGCTACATTCTTTGGGCGATCAACATTTCTGTATAGTTTGCTAGTCATACTGGCTTTGTGGATTTTTGGCAGTTTTTTTGATCGCTTTTTACCATTCAACCTGCCCTCGTTTAGCTGGTCAAATCAAGGCTTAGACGCAGCTGCATTGGTGATTTCAACCGGAGTGCTGGTGCGACAAACTCGCCAAGAAAACTTTGCCGAACAGCGGGCGCAACTGATGCTACAGCTTAACCTGCTCTCCGAGCAAAAAATTGCCAAGATTATTGCTCTATTAGAAGAACTCCGTACCGATTTGCCTGATGTGATAAATCGGCATGATTCGGAAGCTGAATTGATGCAGGAACCGGCTGACCCGATCGCGGTATTGGAAGCACTCCAGAAAAACTTGGCTCAAGAACTGTCATCCACAGAAGAAAACAATAGTTAATTGCAGTTTTTTAGTAGATTTTTGTTTCTATTTAGAGATATCAAAGAAAAGTATAGTCTTTGTGTCGAAAAGAAAAATTTTACGATTATTTCGATCACCCTAATACAATCGGCTGGACACGCTTAGGAGATGAAGAACATCCTGGCGGTATGGCAGTTGTTTTGAGTAATGGGGAAGAGGGGACTAAGTGGATGGAAGTTGGGCAACCCAACAGCACTTACATTGACATCACTGAACATATCAGCAAACCCATCACAACAAATGATCAAGGCTGGGCTGATTTTCGATGCAGTGCTGGTTCCGTTTCTGTGTGGGTTCCACAGTCGTAGTCGGGGTGACGCTCGTACATACGTTATACGTTCGGAAAGCATAATTGCGTCGCCCCTTGGGCGATGACTCGGCAAAGGGGCGCTATGGCTACCCCTGAAGAAGTAGCGGCAGTCGTTCATGGAGGAAACCCCCTCTCCAGAGCGCCTCGGCTGCTTGTTCGTCATTCCGCCCGGTCGGGAGAATCGCGCGGGCAGAGATATTACCAATTATCAGTTATCAGTTATCAGTTATCAGTTATCAGTTATCAGTTAAAAAAAGCTGATTATTTTGATAACTGTTCACTGTTTACTGTTCACTGATTTCATCACGACTTCATAGCCGCTTCCCCAAGTTCACCCGGTCGCACGCTTAGCTGTTGAGTTTGTTCACCCCGTTGTACCTTAATTTGTAAAGGTTGGTTGATTCGACTGAGTTCTACTAAGTCTTGCAACTGTTCAGCAGTCGTGATCGCTTGTTCATCAACTTGGGTAATGACATCTCCTCGACGCACACCAGCAGTAGCAGCAGGACTATTGGGCATCACTTGTACCACCAATACACCATTTATTTGTGGTAGAGTCAGCGTCGTATTGGGGTCACTATTGGATTGTTTTGCAAATTCTGGTGTGAGAGTCATCATCCGAACGCCAATGTAAGGATGTGGGATTTTGTCACCACGAACCAAAGCATCTTTAATAAGCTTAGCTTTGTCAATAGGAATCGCAAACCCAATTCCCTGAGCATCTGCACGAATTGCTGTATTGATGCCAATAACTTCACCTTGTTCATTGACCAACGGACCACCAGAGTTACCAGGATTGATAGCAGCATCTGTTTGGATAAAGTCCAAGCGTTTATCCGGGATGCCAACTTGAGCGCTGGATCGATTCAACGTGCTGATAATACCCAAAGTCACTGTGTTGTCTAATCCTAACGGGTTGCCAACTGCGATCGCCCAGTCACCCACTTTCAAGTCTTGGGAGTTACCAAGGGCAGCTACTGGCAAATCTTTCTCATTAATTTTGAGAACTGCCAAATCAGAAGGCTGATCCACCCCTTTCACCTCTCCTTTTAACTTGCGTCCATCCTTGAGGGTGACGGTCACAGAATCAGCACCGCTGACAACATGAGCATTGGTGAGAATCATGCCATTGGGGTCAATAATAAAACCAGACCCTTCTCCGCGTTGGTGGTACTCTTGAGGCATAGCAGAGAAATCATTACCAAAAAAATCACGGAAAAATGGATCACTAAAATACGGGTCAGGTGCACGCATTTTGATCGTACGATCTGTATCAATTCGCACAACTGCAGAGCCAACTCGATTGACAGCAGCACTAACGAAACTGCGGATAGGAACTTCTTGGGAGTTTGCTGTTGGAGGAGTCGTCGTTTCTACTGTGGGAGTTATGGGTGCAACAGCACCCTGTAGAGATGATCGCTTAAGAATTTGTAAATTGGGAAAAGCCCATAACGTCGTCAAAGTTAACCCCACACTCAAGACAGCGATTAAAGCATGGCTAATCACTTGACGTAAAACGGGCAAGAAACGTTGTTCTTCAGAAGATGACAAAGACATAGTAATTTCTGCTATTACAAAGAGCTTATAGGTTGCATAAACCCGAAGAATCAAGTTTTTATTGACAATTCATCAAAGTTGTGCACTTTAATTTCAAAAAAATCAGTGTCAATAATATCGGCACCTTTACGACCATTATGACTGTAGGCTGTGACGTTCGGCTTGCAGCCACTAGCAAGCAGAAAAACCTTGATTGATTGATGAATTTGTGATATGCAAACAGTAGAAAAAAGCAATCGGAAACCGCTATGAAAGTCTGGGAAGTTCACTCTAAAGAAGGAATAGAAGCATTAACACTGGTTGAAAAACCAGAACCACAACCAAAAGCAGGACAGGTTCTCCTTAAGATGCGTGCTGCTTCCCTGAATTATCGCGACTTGTTGACAGTGAAAGGGGCATATGGATCTAAGCAAAAGCTACCGTTTGTTCCGTTGTCTGATGGTGTGGGGGAAGTGGTTGCTGTTGGCGAGGGAGTGAGTAGAGTTAAAGTAGGCGATCGCGTCGCTGGCATTTTCATGCAAACCTGGTTAGAAGGAGAGTTTTCACTAGACAAATCAAAATCAGCGTTAGGGGGAGCCATTGATGGTATCTTGGCTGAGTACGTGACGCTTGATGAAAATGGCGTTGTTCATGTCCCAGAACATCTTTCTGACGAAGAAGCAGCATCCTTACCTTGTGCTGCAGTGACCGCTTGGAACGCCCTAACAACAGATGGCAAGCTGAAAGCTGGCGATACTGTTCTCATACAAGGTACCGGAGGAGTGTCTTTATTTGCCTTGCAGTTTGGCAAGATAATGGGAGTAAAAGTCATTGCCACTTCTAGCAGCGACTTGAAGTTAGAGAAATTAAAACAACTTGGGGCATCTGAACTTATCAATTACAAAACCACACCAAATTGGGATGAGAAAGTTTGGCAACTGACAAATGAAGTGGGAGTTGATCGGATCATTGAGGTTGGCGGTGCTGCAACCTTCAATAAATCCTTACGTGCTGTACGCTACGGTGGATATATCAGTTTGATTGGAGTGCTTTCTGGATTCAGCGCAGATGTCAGTACAGTATCGATTCTGCACAAAGGAATTACCGTACAAGGTATCTATGTAGGCAGTCGCGATATGTTTGAGACAATGAACAAGGCAATTGCTTTACATGGTATCAAACCCATTGTTGACCGAGTGTTTCCCTTTGAGGAAGTGCGGCAGGCGTTAGAGTATATGGAAAGTGGGGCACATTTTGGTAAGATTGCGCTGCGCTTTTAGCACCAATAAACCGAAAGGTAGAAAGGCATCTGTCAATGAAGCCGGAAGCCTACACTGACCTGACGGTACAGTGTAGGTAGTTCACCGCTGTAAGCCTACGCGAATCGAGCACATCGCACCCAACTGCAACAAAAAACCTCGGCGAAACCAACCGAGGTGATGAGGAGAAGTCCAAATGTCGATAAGTACCAACGTCGAAATCTAAAAATATTAGCTGACGCCCAAGACAAGCGAAACTAGAGCGGTAACAAATATACGTAGCTCGTTTTTTTGGTTTGTTTTTTTATTTTGAACTTATGTAAATAAATATAACAA
>NZ_QMEB01000215.1 GCF_012912135.1 Brasilonema bromeliae SPC951
TAGCAATGTACTCTTTAACGTTGGCACGACGGCGACGCAGATGAGCAAGCGCTTGATGTTCTAACTGACGAACGCGTTCGCGGCTAAGGTTCAACCGTTCGCCAACTTTAGCCAAAGACATTTCGTTACCATCTAATAAACCAAAGCGCAGGGCTAAAACTTCTCGCTGTTGGGGGGTGAGTTCTGACAGCATATTATTCAAGTCTTGGCGTAAGAATTCCTGCGTCATGTAATACTCTGGTGATGGCCCTTCATCTTCGAGCATTTCTTGGAGTTCGGTATCTTGGTTATCTCCAACCTTGACATCCAAAGAAACTGGCTGACGCGCCATGTTCAGATACTCACGGATCTGAGCTGGTTCTAACTCTAACTCTTTGCCAATTTCAGCGGGAGTTGGTGATCTTCCCAACTTCTGAGCAAGTTCCCGCTGGACTTTCTTAATTTTGTTTAGCTTCTCGGTGATATGGATAGGTAGGCGAATTGTACGACCTTGTTGGGCGATCGCACGAGTAATAGCTTGGCGAATCCACCAGTAAGCGTATGTTGAGAATTTATAGCCCCGAGTTGGGTCAAATTTCTCGACACCCCGCTCTAATCCTAGTGTTCCTTCTTGGATAAGATCCAGAAACTCCATGTTTCGCTTCTGGTATTTTTTGGCAATAGCAACAACCAAGCGCAAATTCGCTTCTATCATCTTCTGCTTTGCTCGCTTGCCTTGATGTACAATCTGTTTGACATCAGTCTCAGATTTACGAACATGAGCAGCCCACTCCTGTAAGCTAGGTTCGCGGCTTAATTTCTTCGCCAAAGCCTCCTTAGCATCCACGAGTGTCATCATTTGTTGGACCTGCTTCCCAAAGACAATCTCTTGCTCACGGGTTAGCAGTGGTACACGACCAATCTCGCGCAGATAGGTTCGCACCATATCAGCCGTGAATTTGGCGTTAAAGTTTTCAGTTTGGGTTTCAACAGTGGGCATTGGTGCGTTTTCCTCTACTCCGTAAACAAAAATTAATACTCAATAACTAAGGCGGATTGGGAAAGTTAGTACACGTATTACGCAACCAGGGAAACTATCAGGTGAAAATTGATTTCTACAGATTCTGTCAAGACGAGGACTCTGTTGGATTAGTTTCCCCACCTTCCCTAAATTTTGAAATCGTTTCTAAGCATGCTGGCTTGTTTTCAAGAATTCTTTTAATCCTTAAGTCGCTGGTGACGACCTTAATTATACGAAGTCAGTATGAGTTCTACTTAATCTATGATAAGACAAATCATCCCAAGAGTAAAGTAGTTTCGTTAAATCTTTCTATTATAATGCAAAATTATATGGTTACACAAAAAGCCTGATTTTCTTTTTTTAAACTTACTACATATATAGTGACTCTAAGATCCCATGATCAGTCCTCCACCTATAGCCGGATAACCGAACAGAATCGATTCTCCTGATGGAGGGATGTCACGAAATCAAGAAATCAGGAATATGAGATTGAGAATTAGTAGTTGATATATTCTTGTTTGTGTTAACCCAAATTTACAATTCGCACTTTCTCCACTAAAAACTCAGTAGCCGAAAAAGACAAGCTTGGCTTGAGAGCAAGCTCAAAAGCTACGTAGGTGTCTGAGTCATGAATTTTAAGCCAATTCCAACTCCCCTTTGAACTGAAATACGACTTCCGGTGTCAGGCAAAGTAGTCTTCAAGCAGGGCATACAAGAGCCACACGCGACGATAATCAGTCTTAATATCTCCTAGGGAAATGCCCTTTAACATTTTCCTAAAACAAGTGCACCGCAGTTGAACTTTATTTGCTGATAGCATCGCAGGATCAGTGGCAAATAACTTACCCACTCGCTTGAGCAGCCTCTGCCCAAAATCTTCCTACTCTCGCAATACTACGCCCCCGTGAATCCGCAGGAAGGAACTATCTACTATAATAACATCTTTCTCGTTATAGATGGCAAAAGCTGAGAATGGAATCATCGCAGTCACAGCATATGGTTTGTTTGAGGTGGGATAACATTTCCTAGCTCCGTTTGAAGTCTATAAACTGAAACAGGCTTGCTCCCTCGCGATTCTCTTGGGTTATTGATGGAGGTAGTATTTGAGATTTTCGGTGAGAAGTTTGCTCATAGGTTATTCCTCGCTTTTTTGACTCTGTGAAGAAAACAGAGAAACCAAAGTATCAATCAAGCGCTCGTACTCCATCGGTAAAACGTCTTCTGTACAGAGTATTTCCTGAATAATTACAAAGTATACGAGTGTCCCGAAAATAACTCGTGCTCCTGCCTCCGGATCGAGTAACTCGTGCCGCGTCGCGAGATGCTGAGTGAGAGCAAGAATTATCGGTTTATCCAAACTACTAACAAAAGACCTTGCTAGCTTTGGGAAGCGACCTGATTCTCCAATCACTAATCGAATGAAAGCAAGGAGTTGTTGATCGCCTGTAATCGTGTTCAATAGTTTGATTGCAATGCGCCGCAGAACAACTTCCGTTTCTCCCTGCAGCCCTTGGGAATCTTGAGATTCCAAAATCGCTTGAAGTTTTTCCTGTGCCAATCGCTCAATCAGAGCCGTGAATAATCCTTCTTTATTTTGAAAGTAGTTGTAAAGGGTTGGTTTAGAAACACCTGCTGCGACTGCAAGACGATCCATACTCGCACCAGCATAGCCGTGTATCAAGAATTCTTGCATCGCACCATCCAGGATGATTTTGGCTTTCTCCAAAGACACGCGCCCCTTGTCACGATCAGCAGCTCTACCCATTTTCAAAGTGCCTCCTCCAAAATTTGACCTGCAAGTGGTGAGTGCAAGGGAAAAAGTTCACGAAAACTCCCTCAGCACTTAATCATATTTTACTAAACGGTCTAGTTAAATTACTAAACTGTTTAGTAAAATATAATCAGGCAATGTAAAGTAATTAGGAGGCAATCCTATGGCTAGTGACTTGCGAGACGTTCAAATCACAGATTGCTGCATCGTTGGGGGTGGTCCTGCTGGGGCAGTTCTCGCTCTGCTGTTAGCACGGCAGGGAATTTCGGTCACGCTTTTAGAGACTCACAAAGACTTTGATCGCGACTTTCGTGGTGACGCTCTTCAACCATCCGTTATGGAAATTATGGAAGAACTTGGGTTGAGCGAGCGTTTGCTACAACTCCCCCACAGCAAGGCTCGCCAGCCTCAAATGCACACTGAACAAGGGGACTTCACATTTATTGACTATAGCCATCTCAAAACCCGCCACCCCTATCTGACAGTGCTTCCACAAGTACATTTTCTGGAGTTGATTATTGAGCAAGCGCAACAGTATCCAAGCTTTCGCTTGATTATGGGTGCTAATGTCCAGGAATTGCTTGAAGAGGAAGGAGTCATTCGAGGAGTTCGCTATCGAGGGCAAGGGGGGTGGCACGAAATTCGCGCAACCTTAACTGTGGGCGCAGATGGACGGCACTCTCGTGTGCGGCAGCTGGCTGGCTTTGAATTCCCCAGTAGAAATACACCTCCATTAGATGTTTTGTGGTTCCGCTTGCCTCGCTATCGGGACGAACCTGATGAGCTAAATGCCCTAGTTAGTCATGGACAATTCATTGTGCTAATGAATCGCAACGATCAATGGCAGGTTGGCTATGTGATTCCCAAAGGTGAGTATCAAAAGCTACGCAGCCAGAGTTTAGAAGTATTTCGCCAGTCAATCGTCAAAGCAGTTCCACAGTTTAGCGATCGCATTGAACAGTTACAAAGGTGGTCACAGATTGCTTATCTTTCTGTAGAAAGTGGATGTCTCAAACGCTGGTACCGCGCTGGCTTGCTATTGATTGGAGATGCCGCTCACATCATGGCTCCGTTTGGAGGTGTTGGTGTTAACTACGCAATCGCTGATGCGGTTGTTGCAGCAAATCTACTGAGCAAACCACTTAAAGCAAAGCAAGTAAACTTACGTGACCTTGCTAAAGTGCAACGTCGGCGAGAACTTCCAACCCATATTATTCAGGTTTTCCAGTCGATGATTCAACAGCAAATGTTGATACCTGGACTGGACTCAACTGTACCATTTCAACCACCCGCTTTAATGCGCTTACCATTTTTCCCAAGGTTTTTGGCGAGGTTCCTCAGTTTTGAACTTGTACCTGTTCATGTAGCGCCAGCAGCCTAAGAGAATGTCTCTAGAACACCGATTCAGTAATAAACGCGAGACTGATAAACCCGGTTTTTACGTCTTTTCAAACCAAAATTTCCTTATTGCGACCCAAAGAAACCCAGCTTTTTCGTCATAACTCTGAATACTGAATCGGTCTTCTAGCTTTACTGTGCGGCGCTTTAAAACCCAAGATCCGCTTTCGCTAATTCCGCCGCAGCAAACACTTCTTCATCTGGCTTTTCTTCCCAAGCAGTCTCGCCAATTTCTTCATAAAATATGGTATCGTAAGGACGAGTACGCACAACCACAGGCATAGGAACGGCGTGACCTAAAATTAAGGCTTGTTGCTTAGAATCCAACTTTGCCAACACAGATCGCAACGCACCTCCACCAGACACCCCAGTAAAAATTGCTTCAATGTCTTTTTCATCATTGAGCAAAGCTGTGATGCGAGTACCAATCTGGGACATCACTTCATTATCTATGCCCGATGGACGTTGATCAACGACCAGAAGTGTTACGAAGTATTTCCGCATTTCGCGGGCGATCGTTCCAAAAATGGTACTTTGTACAGTTGCAGGGTCGAGGAAACGGTGCGCTTCCTCAATTGTAATCATCAGTTGCGTTGGTCTATCGTTGGGATTTTTGGTTTGTAAAAACTTTTCTGCCTTAGTGACGTAGTGTTGGTGAATCCGTCGGGTAATCATATTAGTCACCAACATATAAGAGAGCATATTTGACTGGGAGCCAAATTCCACGACAATATTCTTCCCAGCTTCTAGGGAACGCAACATTTGATTGACATAATTTTGCGGACAAGCCGCACGCATATACTTTAAATTTTCTAATCGCAGGAGTTTGCGCTGTAGTGCTGTGATTGAACCTTGGTGTCCTCGCTTTTCCTCACAGAAAGACTTGATTTCTTCGTTGGTCATATTTATCAATTGAAGAATCCAAGACTTGCCAAATTCAGCAAATAAAATATTGGCGTTATCTAAACTTGCTTCTGAAAGTCCTAAATCACGAGAGCATAATTTGATATCTTCGACTTCAATTTGGTCGTAACTTAAGTAAAGTTCTTGAGCGTGAGGAACGCCTCGACGCTTGGTGGATTCTGGATCAAGAGTGTAGACTTCAACTGAACTGGGAAATAGCTGTTTTAACCCTTTTACAGTACTCATTTGTTTGCCCTCAGAAACAGCTTCCCAGCCATACTCTGAGTGCATATCAAAAATCAAATTTACCGCAGCATTTTTGCGGATTGTCCCAGCTAAAAGTAAACGTGTCAAAAAGGATTTACCTGTTCCTGATTTCCCAAAAACGCCGTTGCTTCTTTCCACAAAACGGTTTAAATCGAGGCAAACTGGTACCTCCATGTCCAGCGGTTTTCCAATGGAAAAGTTTTTTCTTTGAGGATCGTCTTCCCACCCAAATACCCGGCGAAAATCTTCTTCTGAAGCTTCATACACCTGGCTAAAGTGGCTGGGAATCGTTTTCACTGGAAGCAATTCCATTGTTGTACTGGTTTGGGGCTGAAATGATGCCAAACCAGTCGCTGATGGAACAAAGGGATTTGCAGATTTGCCGTTTGTTGGAGAAAAAGATTCTTCAGATTCGGGGGTAAACATCAACATCGGTGCGAGGTTGATGGTACCATATGTCCCTCCTCCTGCTAAGATGTCTCGTAAAAAAGTGTCTTCCCAACTCGGAGGATTCGCAATAATTCTTTGGTTGGCAATTCCTAACGCCACATCTGTGAGCATACAAAAAAAACGCGATCGCACCCCTTGCACAACTAAAAACTTACCTACCCGCATGTCTTCTACTGAAACATCGGGGTGCAATCTAACTTCTAATCCTCCAGTGAGAGAGCCTTGTATAACTGAACCTAATGGCTGTCCCAAATTCATTTCATTAATCACACAGTGATGAGCTTGCTGTTATCAGTTACCAGTTATCAGTTATCAGTTATCAGTTCCCAGTGTCGTATCCCTTTGTTCACTGTTCACTGTTCACTGTTTACTGTTCACTGTTCACTGTTTTATGTTGCATTGTAATTGTAGAAGACAAAATTGGTGATGTAACTTTTGTCCTTTGTCATTTGTTAAAAACTAATGACTAATGACTAATGACTAATGACTAATTAGTCAATGTTAATTGAAGTAGGCGCACTTGGACTTCCTGTTGTGGTGTAAGTTAGAAGCGGTTTACGATATTGGGCGTAGAGGCGATCGCGCCAAGCAAAGAACGGTGCATAAACTGGATTATCGACTAATTCAGGAACTCCCTTGCCTCTGATGGTTTCTGGTAAATTTAAATAAGGACCACTCGGAAACTTCAGCAATATCGATAAACCTGCCACAGCAAAGTCAGCTAAAGTTGGTTCATCTCCTACTAAATAGGGACTATCTGCTAACAACAATGTCAGTGCTTCTAAATCTTGCTTTAAGTCGGCGATCGCACTGCGTATTACATCTGGACTGTAACCGACGCCAAAACCCAAAACTCTTAGTATGTCGTTGGGAACTCCTTCGACCAAGCTTTTAAGGACATCTGGTGTCGTCGTAGGTAGTAAAGATTTGCGGAAATTCTGGCTTTGGCTAATGGCAGAAAACAGTGCTTTGCGACCTTTGATGCCAATTGATTCATCCGCCCATTCTTCCATCATTAAACATAAACCCCGCTTTTTTGGATCGGTTGGTATCAATGGGCGTACCGGATATTGTGAGTCTAAATACTTAGCTATCTCCGTTGAATCTACTATATACCTACTACCGTCTTTCAAGACAGGTACTTGTCGCTGACCAGTCAACCGAAATAGTTCTACCTGCCCAACTCCTGGCGTCACCTCGATTTTACGGTAGTCCAGCCCTTTATAATCAAGGATAAGACGCACTTTCTCTGAGTATTGAGATAGTTCAAACTGATATAATTCCAGCATTTTTTCTTTCCTGTACGTGGTTGACTTAAATAAATTTTACAAGTTTATTTTGGTTAGGAGAATTTAGATTCCAATCGACGCCTGATAAACTGAATAAGGGTGGATAAATTTGTAAGGTGATTTTACATTCTGAGTTCTTCTGACAGAACTCTGCGGTGAAATTCTGGTTGACTGGATTTTTCTCTATAAAAGTGCATCTATTATGCCTTTCAATCGTGGCATAATGCAACTATGCGACATTTTTCCTTTTCAGGAAACATGCGGAGGTAATTCTATCGTCTCTGGCTTCCTTGTTCAATCAAACTTCCTTTATACAGACAGCTAATTATACTCATAATTCTGCAAATTGTTCAACATTTTCATACTGATACTTAATTTATTTATGGCTACAAATCTCCCTTCTTTAGTTAGATTTTCTGTATAGCAAGATGATATAAATCATTATGGTAATGTGTGGAAATGAAAGCCAAACAAAATTTATGAAGGTTGAAAACAGCAATTTGCTGACCAAGTTGGCTGGTATAATAGGAGTGACGGGCATCAGTCTTCTTACTGGTCTACCCACTGGAGCAAATGAGGTATTAAATTCTAACTCTAGTATTTTCAAGGAAGCAACATATAACGACGCTCAACGTTTTTTAGTAAATGCTCAGTATACTCAACCGAGTGAGTCTGTAACAGCAGCAACAAAGTCCAAAAAAACTCCACCAGCTAAAAATACAACAGTGGCACAAAGACGGGGAGGATTAAACCCTGCCCCCAGTATTTTGCAGGAGTGTCCCTACAACCGTGCTGCTTGTCCTGGTGGATCTGACACTTCTACACCTCCCGCGACTCCCCCTGGAGGTGAGATACCCACAACACCACCAGCTACACCCACGACGCCTCCTGCACCTGGGACACAAACGCCTCCTAAGGAACCAGCAGCGGGTACAGAAAGTAAGAATATCGTAGCAGTTGCAGAGTCCAATGGTTCCTTTACAATGCTCACCAAGGCTTTGAAAGCAGCTGGATTGGCAGAAACCTTGCAAGGCAAAGGTCCTTTCACCGTCTTTGCACCTACAGATGCAGCATTTGCCAAATTGCCACAAGACGCTGTACAAGATTTATTGAAGCCAGAAAATAAAGAAGTCCTGGTGAAGATTTTGCGATATCATGTGGTGCAAGGTTCGGTAACGTCCAAAGATTTGAAATCTGGCGAAGTCAAAAGTATTGAGGGTGGTCCGATTAATGTCAAGGTAGATCCAAAAACTGGTGTAACAGTCAATGATGCTAAGGTGGTTCAGCCTGACATCAAAGCTAGTAACGGCGTTATTCATGTTATTGACAACGTGATTTTACCTCCTGACTTGTAAGTTTTTGACACTGGTGCATTGTGTAACAAAACTAGGTGAAATAAATATTTTAAAAAAACCCGTTTCAAGAATGATTTGGACGGGTTTTTTCATATTGGTAAACCTGTTATATCAAGCGATGTACGTAACGAAGTCGATATATTGTAATAAAAGAGTTGGATGAATATTTATGCTATTAGAGTTAAGACAATTGAGGATTCAACCGGGACAGCAATTGCTACTTGAGGACGTTAGCTGGCAGCAATTTGAAAATATTTTGGCAGAATTGGGAGAACATCGTGCTGCCAGACTTTCCTATAGTCATGGATTTTTAGAAATTATGGTTCCTTTGCCCGAACATGAAAAAGCCAAAGAAATGATTGGCGATCTGGTAAAAATTTTATTGAATGAACGAAGTATCAATTACGATTCTTTGGGTTCAACAACCTTAAGAAGTGAAAAAATGACTCAGGGAGTAGAACCAGATGCCTGTTTTTACATTCAAAATCAAGCAGCAATTATTGGAAAAAATCGCCTAGACTTGAGTATAGATCCACCCCCAGATTTAGCTATAGAAATTGATTTAACTTCCCGCACGCAGTTGGAGAATTACCAAATTTTGGGAGTGCCAGAACTTTGGCGATATGGAAAACAAGGACTACAAATTAACATCTTGCAAAGTGGAAAGTATGTAGAGTCGAATTTTAGTCCTACTTTTCCAGATATTCCGATAATTGAGCTAGTAAATCAATACGTCCAGCAGAGTCAAGTTGTTGGTAGCAGCCAAGCAATTCAAGCTTTTAGAAGTTGGGTGCGGGATAATATTTAATTTTGGCTTTACTTTGAGATCGGAGTCAGTGGAGGTTTTTTGATGCCTACCACAAACAAACAGCGGGGAATGCGAATTGCCCATCAAGAGGGTCAGCCTCTAGAAGAATAGTGAGGTAAAGCCTTACAGTATTCATTCCCAGCCGGAGTCTGGGAACAACAAATCAAGTAAAATCAAAACTTACGCCACCAACCCAGCATCAATCAGCGTGAAAACAGACACAATATTCTACCGCCTATTCCAAAGCTTCCCCAGCATCTTCTTTGAACTCATCAACCAACCACCCGAAACCGCTGACACCTACCAATTTTCATCCGTAGAAGTCAAACAACTCGCTTTCCGCATAGATGGTGTATTTCTCCCTAAAAGTAATCCATCATCCCCCATCTACTTCGTCGAAGTTCAATTTCAACCTGATAAAAAATTCTACTCTCGCTTGTTTACGGAAATCTTTCTTTACCTGGATAGAAGCGAACTTACCAACAACTGGCGCGGGGTGGTGGTTTATCCAAGCCGCAGTCTTGATGTGGGAGAAACAGAACGGTATATTGAATTACTCACATCTGGGCGAGTCAGCCGCATCTATCTTGATGAATTAGACTCCGCAGCAGAACAGTCGATTGGTATTGGTACAGTTAAACTGGTTATAGAGCCAGAGTCAGGCGCAGCTACTAAAGCTAGGGAGTTAATTAACCTTGCCAAACAACAAATAGCTGATGAAATTACCCAACGGGAATTTCTCGAATTGATAGAAACGATTATTGTCTATAAATTCCCTTTGAAAAGTCGGGAGGAGATAGAGCAAATGTTGGGATTAAGCGAGTTAAGGCAAACTAAAGTTTATCAAGAAGCTAAGCAGGAAGGTAAGCAAGAGGGTAAATTAGAAGCCATTCCTTTTATGTTGAGTTTAGGTGCAACTGTAGAACAAATAGCTGATGCGTTGGGGTTGGATATTGAGTTAGTTAGGTTGGTTGCTGCTAAAGCTAAACCAAACCAAGAACAAAGCGGCGAATAGAACACTCTCTCCTACTTACGGGTATAGCGATGCTTCACTCCAACAGGGAAATATTCTGGATCGCCTGTGGGGGCTAGTGCAACTTGCGGCATCTGGTATTCTGGAGGAACGTAGTTAGCAAATTCGCTATTGAGGCGCTGGAGTTGGGTGAGAATGGAAGATGCGATCGCCTCCCTTTTCTCTTCACTTTCCTCCACTCTCGGTGCTAACTCCACAACCACAGATAAAAATCGATTCTTGTCTGCATCTTCTTGCACCTGCAACACGAATTTACCTGTCACCCATTCTCTAATGACTGGTTGCTCTAATCCCACTGTCACATTTTCTGGGTAGATATTCGCTCCAAAGTAAGAAACTGTAAAATTAGAGCGTCCGAAAACATAGACGAATGGTAGCGCACGAACACCTCTTCCACCCATCTGTTCTATTTCCGCCACTGGATTAAAGCCCCATTTTTTTAAAAACTGGAGCATGGCATCATAACTGATTATCCCTCCAGTATCCAAGATGTTGTAACGCACTAGGGGAATGCCATTATTTCCAGAAAATATCAACGTGCCGTCTATAACTTCAAAAAAGCGGCTTATGGGATCATATTGTACCAGTGTTGGTAAACGAGATTCTCCAAACAAGGCACGCGCCGCTTCTGGATTTTGTGCTAAAAAACGACGAATGCAGATACTCAAAGGTGTTTCGTTACCCAATACACCTGCATCTGCTGTTCCATAAAGTGAGACTGAGTCGTAGCAGCAATGTTGGGAACCAACTCTTTCACCCACTAAACTGCGCCATTCTTCGCTGAATACTTCTCCCGCCATCACCAACTTTATCTGATATCGCTGCCATTCAATTCCACGGGCAATTCCAGTATCAATAATATCTTTAAGAAATGGTGGATATCCTAATAAGACAACTTGCTCAAAAGCCGAACCGAGTTCTTGAATAACTCGAAATATTTCTTCTTTATTATTACCAGGAGTTATCAAAGTAATCGGATAACCTTTGCTGGCAAGATAGCGGCAGCAATTGGTTGTGTACATTCCGCCTACCCAGCTTCCTAAACTGAAACAAATTACAGCTAGAGTTCGTCTAGTATCTGCATGAAAACTATCATGAAATACCTGCTCAAAACGGGTAGCAATTTGCATTTCATCTGCAAAAAAACGCGGCCAAAATGTTGGTTTTCCTGTGGAACCAGAGGAAACAGCTATCATGTCGCACGTTTCTAGCTGTCCGTTGCGGCATAATTGGGCTAGAGGATAACGTTGCAGGTAATTTTCTTTTACGAGTTGGGGTAATCTTTGGAAATCCTCTAAAGTTTGGTATTCATCAGGATTAACCGCATGATTTGCTAAGAAATGTTTGTAAGCAGGTACACTAGCAGCCATATCATGAAATAACGCCAAAGCGGCTGCTGAGGTATTAGTATTTATATGCTGTTGTAGGAGTGTGTCTAAGGGAGTCTGTAAAAAATCTGTAAATGCTTTAATTGCCCGCTGGCGTTGTGCTTCCGAATTCATGACGTTGGTTTGTGTAAAAAATTCCGATTGCTTATTCCACCAAGTAAAACTTAGACCACTGTGACTTATTGTGAATATTTTAACCTTTGGCAGGCGTAATGAAATATTAATACCATTTCTTTGTAAGGCTGCGCCAAATTTTCTTGACTTCTTCTTTCTTTCTTTCTTTGTGTACTTTGCGACGCCAGTCGCCTCAAGTCGGGGGACCCGCCCACGGCGCTGGCTCCCC
>NZ_QMEB01000216.1 GCF_012912135.1 Brasilonema bromeliae SPC951
ACCTTGTACAACTTGTCAATAGTGCTAAAAAATCTAGTTTCATAGAGTAAATTTCAATTCAAGAGAGTGGTATTATGATTGTCAAAGAAATTTTCACTAATTTGAAATTATTGGTGTATAGCACAGAACAGCCTATTCACACATTTAACAATGAATAATCACAAAAATGCTAGTTTAGTAAGAAGAAACAACATATTTTCAAAAATCCGTTTTTCCCCTTATCCGTTGAGTGTTCGGATCAGTGTACTACCAACGTATTGAAGTTTTTAGAACAAAATATAATAGCCTGTATTTAGCTCTAAATTTAAGCTAAATGATGCTCTGGAAACAGATAACTTTTTTTCTATTTTGTTTATTGAAAAAATGAAAAACTTAAAAATAATATTTAGTTTTTTTAACATAAGAAAAGCTTTAATACTATATTGCCTATAGCAGCGCCTCCCAAAGAATATGACAAATGCTTAAATCTTGGGAGCGTTTCATTCCTAAGCTGTCAACATCCCCATTTGGGTACACTAATACCACTTGGCATTCATCAAAAGCCGATCGCGCCAGGGTGACGCAGCGCTATGCACCGACGTAACCCGAAGGTAGGCGACTCGTGTACATACTCTGCCCACTTGAGGTTCCCTCAGTTATAGCCAGTGGCGCGTGGCTGGGACTTAAAAGTCATGAGTGGGAGACACCTCATATGGCTGTTGGGTATGATCATCTTTGGTGGCTTCCTTATGTGCATTGGCCCAAAGGGACGGCTTTGGAAGAGGAGTATCGGCTAAATGTTGAAATTCCTGCCAAATTTGCCGTCGCACATCTTGTAGAAAGATTCGCCATTCACTTTCTACATCTCTAGCGCGAAGTATGCAATCTACAAATTCTTCTACAATTGCATAAATCACTTGACTTGGCTCGCACAGCAATTCTTTCAAAGCTTTTTCACACTTACTCACAGCTTCTGCGTAAGCTATTTTGAGATTGAGTAACACTTGTTCAGCAGAGGACGATGCAGAAAGCTTGAGGGTTGCAGGCTGATTTGGAGTCAGTCCATCTAAACATTTGCGAATGCGATACTGTAGAAATCCTCGGTAAGAAAGCTTAAACTTAGCTAGGGTTTGCAACCCATACTTAAGTTGACTCGGTATCCCTGGTATCAGTTCATCAGGTATTTGCTTGGCGATCGCTTCCATAAATTCAGTTCCTTTCGCTGGTGTCAGTTTTTCCAAGTGTCCCTTGTCCATTAGTATCTGAGTCACTTGCGATTTAACTTTGTTAAGCGATCGCTCTAAACCGATATCCAATGACGACAGATGTTTCGACAAATGAGCACGGATTTCATTCAGGTACTTTTCGTATATAGTTTCGTAGCTTTTTTCTAGACAAAAACGCTGTTTTATTTCTTGAATTGAGGGAATTCCGGTATCACTTCGACAAGTTTGCAAAACAGCTTCTACTTGCTTTTTAAAGTCCATATCAACTGCTTCTCGCTTTTGCCTAAGCTCTGTGAGCAGTTCCTCTAGACTGTTTGTTACAGCCAACCAAAGTTCTTTGAATTTTACCTCAAACAGCGCAAGCCCATGGATATCATCATGGGTTGCTAAATCTAAAGCCTTGTTGACTTTCTCTAACTCATCTTTCACTTGGTTTTGGAGTAAATTTAATTGTTGTTGGCGTAACGAGGCGTATTTCTCATCATTAAGTGTCTTATGGCAAAAGCGCTCTTTGAGTTTTGCCAGCGCTTCTAGTTCAGTATTAATGCTTAATTGTTGTGTGGTTAAACAGATGTTCTCCAAAAGGCTAGGCACACTTGAATCATCAAGTCGTTTCAGCAACTGATTCTGAGAATTTTGAAGATGTTGGACTGCTGAGTCCAAGAATTTAAGTTCCGCCTCTACATCTACTATTTTTCTAGCTAAGGGAAGACGCTTTTCAATAATGCTAGCAATACTCCCAGTCTCATTTGTATCCATTGACGCGCGTGTTTTACTGTTATTGATTATATGTGTGGAGTTTGACGAAACGATATATACAGTAGATAGAGAAACCTACTCGTACGTATGCTAAGTAAATATTCACTCTCACTGCTCAAATATATGCCTAGAGGTAATAGCATTTCACTTTAAGGTTGCATGGGGGCAACCAGTTCTTGAACTGGGGGAGTGAAATGAATTATAATTTTCCTGGCAGGTTATAACCTCTGCGAAAGTGATAGCGTGCAACTCTTCCGCAAGATGCGTAAAGTTTTAAAAAATAATTTTGATTAATTATTTGAACATTCCTCCTTTAGATAGATGATTTTATATATCATCTGACGTATATTATCACATTTTTCCCAATAAAATCAGCTCAATTAACAATCTTGTATGAAAAAACGTTAAAATTGCGCAGATTTTGATGCTTATATAAACGCGCTACACCTATGGACAGTCAGAAACAACTTCCTTGGCAACAACAGAGGGTTATTAGCTACAGCCGGTTATAGGTGAGGAAAATCAACGACTTGGTCAAGCAGCTGTCTACTCAGAATGCAAATTTCTGACTTGACCTAGAAAAAACTTAGAACTGGAGTTTAGTGGCTCATGAACTTTTGACACTCCCCACGCTTAGAAGGCGGGGGATTCTTGCGTCACGGGGATTCCAATTGACACCGCTTCATTAAAAGCGGAAAAATCCCCGGTTGGGCTGGCTAAATTTTTATAGCAGTTGCCAGGTAGATTAGGGCATGAACTAATGAGAAAATACGGACACCACCAGACCATCAAGCCCGTTAAGAGTTAAGCGTTCCCCTTCGGGTTCGCCAGTCCCCCTACCCTTACGGGAAGCCGCTGAGTCGCAGAGCGACACGCTTCGCGAACGCGTCTACGTGACGGAGACCGCCAAGACGGGGGCTGGTCTCACCTGTTAAGAGTTAAGAGTTCCCTGCTATACGTGTAAGACCCCGTGACGGAAAAATCCCCCAAATGTTAACTGCTATACCAAAATCCGAATTTTTTATGAAACGATTTTTCCGGAGTTGTGCTGATTTTTATACGTTTAGACCCAACCCACCAATATCTCAAATGTCCATCAAATAAGCTTTTCTGGGCAATGCCACCCTACCATTTGTGGTCTAATCATAAGAAGAAGCGCTCCTTAACAGAGGAGTTTTGACAAGTTTAAGGCAGTAATTCCTATCCCATTAGAAAGATGTGGTTATCACTGCTATAGCTCTAAACTATCTTACGAAAATTCATCCGAAATGATTACCCAAAGAAAGGATGAAGGATAAAAAATTTTATACTTCATACTTTTACTTTTAGTAACTTAGTCTTCTCCTATCAACATTTAAGGAAAGATGCCGTGAAAGCAAGAAACTTACTCATCGGTTGTGCTTTACTGTTGACCATAACCCTTCCTGGCAATGCACAACAGTCGCAGGAACTAAGAATAGAGCAAGTTGAGGGCTATCTGGTAACGCCTCAGCAACTGGAATTTGACGAATCGCTGCTGCAACAACTCCAACTACCTGCGGGATTTCGCATCAATGTGTTTGCCAAAGACTTGGGCAACCCCCGGATGTTGGCAGTAGCCCCCGATGGTACTATCTACGTGACCCGCCGCGAACAAGGTGATGTGTTGGCACTGCTTGACTCGAATCAAGATGGGCGTGCTGACGAAATACGGACGGTGGCGTCGGGTTATAAATACATCAATGGCATCACGATTTATCAGAATCGTCTCTACTTTGTCACAGACAGACAACTTTATGCCGCTCCTTTGCAGTCGCCAGGGGTCATAGGCGAACCGCAGGAATTAATTAATGACTTGCCAGATGCGGGACAACACCCAAACCGCACCCTTGCCTTTGGTCCTGACGGGTTGCTTTACATTACAGTAGGTAGTACTTGTAACGCCTGTAGAGACACGAACCCGGAAAACGCGACTATCCTGCGTGCACAACCCGATGGTAGTAATCGGACGATTTATGCCACGGGCTTACGTAATACTATCGGCTTTGCTTGGCATCCGGAAACTGGGGAACTGTGGGGCATGGATCATGGTTCTGACTGGCGTGGTAATGAGCAACCTCCAGAAGAATTGAATCTGATTGCGGAGGGTGCAAACTACGGCTGGCCTTTTTGTTATGCCGATCGCCGTCCGGATGTGTACCTACCAGCAAATCCCACAGGCACGACAAAGGAGGAATACTGCGCCAATACACAACCGCCAGTACTCACCTACACGGCTCATAGTGCGCCGTTGGCAATGACATTTTATACAGCATCCCAGTTTCCTGAAGAATACCGTAATGATGCTTTTGTTACGATGCGCGGTTCGTGGAATCGCAACCCTCCCTCAGGTTACAAAGTTGTGCGGGTGCGATACGAAAATGGCAAACCAGTAAAATTTGAGGACTTCATCACAGGATTTTTGGATGAAGAAAAATTGACACAGTTTGGCAGACCTGTGGGTCTTGCGATCGCACCTGACGGTTCCCTGTTGTTCACAGATGATACCAACGGTGTGATTTACCGAGTGTCATATGTAGGTACTGGCAACTAGCTTTACCTTTACTTTTTTCTCTTTTCTTTGAGAATTATATTAAACATTTGGTGTGTGAGCGCAAGCTTTCACACCTCAACTCCCTATCTCCTAGCTCCATTTATTACTCGTGCTTGTGGTTCTTCAGGTGGATAGTTTGAACCCATATATGAGTAAGACAGAGGCATGGTGATATCAGCACCATTAATCACGACTCCCAACAACTCAAGGTCAGATTCCACCAATTGGTCGATCGCTTCAGTGAGTATATTTTCTTGTGTATTGTTTGGTCTTGTCACTAGCACAATGCCATCGGTGTAAGGCTGTATTAACAAAGCGTCATTTGATAAACTGAGAGCAGGGGTGTCTAAAATCACCAAATCAAAACGCTCGCGTACATCCTCCATGAGGCGTCGTATTTCACTAGATTCTAGAATTGCCGCTGATTGACGCACAGGACCTGGGCTAGGAAGAATGTATAAATTTTCTATATCTGGCACTAAGCGAATATACTCGCCCAAGTTGGCGTAATAACGCAGGGGTTCAATGATAGCATCGGGGTCGGAAGTCACTCCTAGGGATGAAGAGTGAGAAGGCGATCGCAAATCTGCTTCAATAATCAAGGTTCGTTTGCCTGCACGGGCGGATGCTATTCCTAAGTTATAAGCACTAACTGTCTTACCTTCTCCACTGCTGGTGCTGGTAATCAATACCACCTTCAATTTTCTCCCGCCCACGCGGCGCAGATTACTGCGGAACTTTTCATAAAACTCTAAATACAAAGAATCTAGAGAAAGGACGACTGGCACCTCACCTAGATCTAACCCATCAACTGGCATCAAAGGCAATTCGCCCAACAGAGGAACTTCTCGTTGTTTGAGGCTGTCGCGGATATCTTCCTTGGTTTTGAAGGTTGTTTCCAATGATCCTAGTAAAAATATAACTCCACCACCTACCAACAATCCTAGTAAACTGCCTATACCCAGGGTAATTGGCGGACTCAGACGATCCTTATTAGCATCGATCACGATTGGTGGTCTAGCAATCCCAAGACTGCTGACTGTCTCAGCTTCTGCTGTTTTTGCGTCTGTTAGCTTTACCTGCATTTGGTCATAGACGGCTTTTTTGAGTGCAACTTCCTGTTCTAGGCGCGATCGCTCCAATTGCTTATTGGGTATCAGAGAATACTCATTCCGCAATCGTGCTTCATCTTTTGTCAGGTCAAGGAATTGCTGTTGCAACGTCTCGCGCTGAGTTTGCAAAGCGACCATCTGATTTGCCAGCTGCTGTCGGGCTGGATCTAGGTTGCTTCGAGAACGAATGGCAATAGTAGCTGGAAGCGGTGCTGTTCCATCTTTACCGCCTACAACCTCACTACCACGTTGCCGAAGTTGGTTCTCATAAGCTTCTTTCTGATTCCGCAACTGAATCATTGTGGGGTGTTCGGGGCGCAAACCTTCTTTCTTTAAAACTTCAATTTGGGATTCAATTTGGTAAAGTTGTACTCGCACGTTAGCAATAATCGGATCAGCACTCAAAGCAGAAGAGACATAAGCTTGATTGACGGTTAAACCCAGTTTTTCTTGTATGCTGCGAATTTGAGTATCAATTCCAGCAAGAACTAATTGAGTTTGTCGCTGCTGTATTTGGCTACTTGTGACTGCGTTGAGTAAACTTCCATTTTCTGCAGCCAATATAGCAGGTCGTTCTTTGCGATCATACACTTCTAGCTTCTGCTCAGCCGCTTGTAGTTCTTTTTTCGCCTGTGGTAAGCGTTCATTAACTTTGCCAATAACTGCTTTTAATCTCCGTGTATTAATTTCCGCACTCAGCGCGATCATTGCCTCCATCAACGCCTGCAATGTGTCTTGTGCTGCCTGGATCTTAGTATCGTTATATTTCAGTTCGATGAGTGTGGGTGTGAGTTGTTTATCTCCTCCAGTTTTAGAGTCTTTCTCAGGCATCGTAAGCACGAAATTTTGACGTATTTTTGTTGGCTTGACATTGACTTTAGCTGCCGCAGCATCAATGACTTGCTCTGATAGCAAAATATCTTTGCTCAGTTCCTGCCCTTGCAGATTAATTTCACTGCCTGTTGCGGAAAAAGAAACTGTTGGACGATTGTATGTAAGTGCGCCGTTCGCTACATATCTAGATTGTTGTGGTTGCAAAGCCACCGCCATTGATCCCGCTACAACTAGACCAAAACTAGCTAGTCCAATCCACTTGTACTTATCGAAAGCAATGAGGTAGCGTTTAACAATTGGTGGAGTCATGGCAGCAGCAAATCAAAACTAGGTATAAATTCGACTATAGTTTTTAGATAATTTCGGTTTTGAGGAGTTTGAAATTATAAATTATTTCATAAGTTCATTCCTCTTCCTTCTCTTACACACGGCTGGCAAGGACTACTAATCTAGTATCTATAGTCATTGACACCGAAGAAGCGGAGAAAGGTACGAATATCGTAAAAGGGACGGGCAATTGTACCGATGATATTAGTAATTTTACCAATCAGGCTTCGTCCTACTACGATAACATCGTTATCTTGAAGTGGGACATTTTGAGATGCATCCCCTGACAGAGCTTTTTTTCCATTAATCGTTTGCTTGACGGCTCGACCTCTTTCTGGGTCAAAACGAATGAGAGCGATTTCACTGAGGTTTGCACTGTCAGTATTAATTCCTGCCAATACGTCTATAAAAGTACTACCATTAGGCAAAGGGACAGTGACTATTCCCCCACCAGCATAATTTAAAATACGAATTCTAATCTGCGGTGTTGCTAAAGTTGAGCGAGACACCAATGCGCGGTCATAACTCTTATCGTTTGCAAGTTCCCGACGTGGCACAATGATCGCATCGCCGTCTTGCAAGCGGAGGTTAGGTATGTCACCGCCATTTTGTAATGGAGTATACAGGTCTATCGTTTGTGAAACCACAGACCCATCAACCAGTTTCCGGCGTACTTGGACTTGACGCAGATCTGCCATCATCGCAGAACCACCAGCTAACAACAACGCATCACTAACGCGAGGCGTTGCTGAGGTAATAGGATAAACTCCAGGTCGATTGACTTGCCCATTAATAGTGACTTGAACTGGTCGCTGTCCTATCAATGATAGTGACACAAGTGGGTTAACTAATTGGCGACTCAAAGCCAAGCGGATTTTTTCTTGCGCTTCTTCCAAAGTCAAGCCTTGTAGGGATACTGTCCCTACTTGCGGCACGATGATGTTGCCTTCAGGATTAATTTGAGCCGAAAAATTGAACTCTGGACGCTGCGCCAGCAATGACAATGTCACATTTGGATTGACGACGAAACGATTATAGCCGGAGCGAATTTTTTCTTGTGCTTGTTGTAGAGTCAACCCCTTGAGTGACAATGTTCCCAGTAATGGCACCACGATGTTTCCTTCGGGGTTAATCAGGGCTTGAAAGCTTAAATCTGGGAAGCGTAAAACTGAAACTCCAATAGAGTCTCCTGGTCCTAAACGATAGGGACCGGGAGTACGCTGAACCAAAACGTTAATGCTATCTCCTGGTCCCAAAAGGTAGCGGTTCAATTGCGGCGACATCCCTTCTTGAAGACCAGGAGCGATAAAGTCAGTACTACTAGGCGCAGGTGGAGGAGGTTGTCGTAGTAATTGTCCGGCTGGAGTATTAGGTAGAGGCGCGGGAACCTGTCTTGCTGGAGTATTAGGTAGAGGCGCGGGAGCCTGTCCTGACGTTCGTTTCTGCGTTGATGTTTGAGCAACAACAGGTTGGACAATTGTTACCACAAAAACGCCTACGTACAAACCAGCAGAAGACAGGGCGTTAAACAAGCGCATACGACAACCAAGAACAATAGACATTGGCACTATAACTTACTTATAGTAGGAAGTGCCAATGTACATAACAGAGTTATAACTTTACTTTAAATTAAGACGCTAAAAAGTACTTTTTTATCGCAAAACTTTACTTTTTTTATACAAATGCATTGGTGAACGACTGGACAAAGGACCTGCCATCAAAGTGGCTTGCACTGTTTGACCGAGAGATTTAGCTTCATTCCAAGTTGTTTCCACCTGCCCTAATGGTTCCATAGGAATGAGAATACTCACAGCAACCCAAGGAGCGCGTTTTTTTTGCAACTGTGCTAGCTGATCGACGATAAACCACGGGAAAAGTGATGAACTACCACCATTGAACCAGGCATACCATTGCAAAACCGCAAAAGTCTGCTGATTTGTTGAGGCACGAAAGAACCTAGCTTGTACTTTTGTTTCAGCAGCATTTGACTCTGTCCCTTGCGGTTTAACAGTAAAATCAGCAGAGCGATACTGAGCTATCTGCCACTGCCAAAGGCTGTTTATTTCCGTCCACTCCACCACAGGCTGATCTTTAGATCCTGTTTGTGGTCGCAAAAGCAGAACTGCTTTGGTTTGGTCGCTTTTTTTCTGAATAAACTGATAAGACCATGTGCCTTCCCCTATTTCTTGTTCTCGCTGTTCTATCGTCTGCCAACCAGGAAGGATCAACCCCTTTTGACGTAAATCTTTCAACTCCTGGAGACGAGTGATTCGTGGTAATTGCTGCCATTCCCAGTGTCCTGTCAGGTAACCAGGAATTGCTCCTATAAGCAACAGTAGTAACAGCAACAAAAGCGCTACTATCTGAGAAAACCGTTGCTCCTTGAGAAACTTGGAAAAAGAAATCATCAGTGAAGTTTACAGTATCTAGACAAAATTTTACTCTGAAACTTCTGCAAAATATTTCTCAATCCAATTTAGAGTTGGCACCAATGAAAGCAGCATAACAGCAGAATACAAATCACCACCCCAACCATTATGCAGCCAATCAAAAGCTCCGTCTTGTGCTGTGCCATGAAAGAAGGACAGTAATGTGTTACGAACGATATTGGCGCAAATACTAATTAAGACTGCAATAGATAAAAACCAAATACTTTTGCGGCGCGAAGACAAAGCACCTGTCCAATAAAGCAGCATCAAGCCAACATAAAGAGTCGTAAATAGCATTTTCAGCCCTGCACAGTAAGGTGCAACTTCTACAATTCTTCCCCCAACATATATATTTATGCCATCGACAGTGACTTGCATACCAAGCTGACTGAGTATGAAGCCAGCAGTACCCGCGATGAAACTCTGTAAAGGTAATGTGTAGGGAGTAATGAGGTAGGGAACTGATGTTGGTGTTGCAAGAAGTACTAATATTAAAGCAAATCCTTGCAATTTTAAGCCAGGAATTCCCTTAAGCCAGAAACACAACCCTGTCAGTATAGTTGGAAAGGAAATGTTGACCCACTCGCTGACACCACTCAGGTAAAAAACTCCTCCCAGTACTAACAACACCACACCCAGAGGATGGGAAATATTTGGTAGTCTTTGCCATTTTTTTCGGTTCAACCAACAAAGGTATGCAGCAAACGGTAAACCAATGATACCGTGGCTAAAATATTCGTGTTCTATACTAATACTTTTGTTGAGCCAACCTTGCACCCAGTAAAATAACACAGGAGCATAAAGCAGTAGCAAAATGCCTAATATAGCTGGGGTAATCAGGCGTGTAGTATTTGCATTTTTCAGCTGGTGCCGAATTTGCATGGCTTTTATGATAATGAATTATCAATTGTGAGTTTGATAAATACTGAGTGAAGAATAATGAGTATTACTCTTCTGATTCACTCAGTATTTATCATGACATTATTTTTTCAAATACACAGTACCTTTTGTTGTTCAGCACTGAGGGTTGATGCGATTGCTGATACGACTTGCTGAACTTGGCTGTGACTTAAACCAGGATACATAGGTAAGGATAGTATTTGCTTCGCCAGCATTTCAGCATTGGGGAAGTCCCCGACTTGATAGCCTAGGTGGGTGAATGCTGGTTGGAGATGACAAGGAATTGGATAGTGAACGCCAGTTTGAATTCCCACTTGTGCGAGTTGTTCTTGAAGTTGCTGACGTTGTACGGCACAAGAATCATCTACTCTGATGACATAAAGATGATAAACGTGTCCCTCGCCGCTGTGGTTTTGTATGGGAATAATTCCACTTGATGCTAGAGGTGCTAGTTCAATGTCGTACTGCTGGGCTGCATTGAGGCGATCGCGATTCCATTGTGGTAAATATGGTAATTTCTCGTGCAACACTGCTGCTTGAATTGTATCTAGGCGGCTATTGGTTCCCTCTTCAACGTGAATGTATTTTTGAGCCGCACCATAATTCCGCAAGCGTAACATTTTTTGAGCGACATCTGGATTTCGCGTTAATAACATCCCGCCATCTCCAAATGCTCCTAAATTCTTGCTGGGATAGAAACTAAAAGCTGCTGCAGTTCCCACAGAACCAGCGCGATATCCTTCTCGTTCAGCGAGATGGGCTTGGGCTGCATCTTCAAAAATGAGTACTTTGAAAGTGTCGGCAAAGTCTAACAACTGCCGTGGCGACACCATCTGCCCGTAAAGATGTACTGGAAGAATTGCTTTGGTTTGAGGTGTAACTGCCCGTGCTGCTGCTTCTAAATCAATTAAAGCTGTTTGTGGATCGCAATCTACAAAAATTGGCTTTGCCCCTGCACGTATCACCCCAATCAGTGTCGCAACAAAGGTGTTTACTGGCAAAATAACTTCATCTCCAGAACCAATGTGACAGGCTTGTAAACCGAGGGCGATCGCATCAGTTCCCGAAGCAACACCAACTCCATACTCTACACCAGACGCAGCAGCAAAAGCTGCTTCAAACTCTTTGAGTGCTTGCCCTAAAACAAAATCCCCTCGTTCCGTTACACCTTGGATTGCTTGTTGTAATTGAGTTTGAATTGGTTGATGCTGTAAAGTTAGGTCTACAAAAGGAACCATTACAGTCTTATTATTCATTTTTAGGCAAGTCCCTAGTATTTTTTGTCAAAATTGCTGTTCTAAATACTATAGTTTTGTTTAAGTTTTATTATGAAGAAATCGTAAATTTTTGATTAACTTTATATTTGTGACATTTTTAGACTTTTGGAGATGATTGCCTAAATGATTGACACATTCCATCTAATTTTTAGATATTAGAACCGTTTTCTTTGAAATTTAATGAATGAATCTAACAACTCAAATCATATTGCAATAGCATATTTATATATAACTGATATTGCGCACTTTCAACTGACATGATCGATTTTTACTGTTTTGTGCCTGCTAAGAATGCTATAGGAATCTGGTTTGGTTTATGTTAGCTTGCGTGGCGTTAGGCGGGCTTCCGTGGCGTCAGCCATAGCCATACTTACTAGTTGAGCTAGGGAACAGGGAACAGGGAACAGGGAACAGAAACTGTACGGAGTTCTGTTCAAAAATCAAATAGGAATCCTATATCTGAGATACTTAACCTTCCGTTTATAGGGTATTTAC
>NZ_QMEB01000217.1 GCF_012912135.1 Brasilonema bromeliae SPC951
TCCTTATATTTATGTTGCCAAAGAACAATAAACTGTTACAACCTGAAAGTTGTAAAATCTTTGTTAAATTGAAGAGCATCTCCAGTGTCTCCTCATACTTAGATTAAGGTACTTAGCATGACGGCAACAACCCCAAAGGAAACTTTAGCGGCTCCTAATTTTTGTGAAGGTATTCAATACTTTGGTGAAGCAATCCCAGGTTTTGAAACATATGGTGGAACACCTGCCATTAATTCAGGTGGGAGTGCCAATCCTGGTGATCCAGCCGCCGCCTTCCAAACCTTACTTACTGCTGACGCTTTGCGTTACCTAATACTGCAAGTCACAGCAAGTAAAGCTTCTGGACACCCAGGTGGTTTTGCTTCTCAAGCGGAAGCTTATGCGGCGCTTGTCATGCTCGGTTACAAAAACATTATTACCGAAGTGGGACACCATGCCCCTGGATTTTATAGTGCCATGTTCTTGGATCGATCGCTAGAGGACATGGGAATTTATACGGTGCAGCAATTGCGCGATCGCTTCCGAGAAAAACACGGGCTTTTAGGACACCTTTCTGGCTACATTCCCGGTATTCTCGCACCCGCAGGTCCTTTAGGACAAGGGCAACACTTCGCAATGTCAGCCGCATTGCTGCACAAAGACAAGCTTTTCCCCTTCACCGTTGGCGATGGTGGATTGGGTGAACCGTATATCATGAGTTCAATAGCACACTTCCACACCGCTTTCCCTGGTGTCACCAACTTCTTACCAGTATTGGTATGGAATGGCTACAGCCAGGAACACCACAGCATGGTTTCCCTTAAAACCAATGAACAAATGATCGCATACTGGTACGGTAACGGTTTTGAAAAAGTCGTGTTAGTCGATGCCAAAGACTTTGACGACCAAAACCAAACAGGCGATTATGTTGATAGTACCGCCTTTTCCTTTGAGCAGCGGCTAGCTTTTACCAAAGCTGTGCTGACAGGTGTAGATGAAGCAGCACGTTCTGCACTGAGTGGTAAGCTAACCGTATTTATCATAAAACAACTCAAAGGTGCGGGAGTTCATGCACGAGGTGCCAAGTCTCACAACCTTTATCCTAAAGACACTTTGGATGCTCCTCATATTGTAAGTGCCCTGAAAGAACGTGCCTTACCGCCAGAAGTTTGGCAACTAGTGCGGACAAATTGTGAACGCGCAGGCGGAGGTCCTGCAGCGAAGACAGTTGTGACAGAATTTGAATATGAGTTGCCAGAATTAGGCGAATTGCCTTTAGAAGAATATCCAGTGGGTGGCGAACCGAAAGTTTCCACCACATCTATGGGAAGATTGGTGGGAAAAGTTGGACAGATAGATAGAAACTTCTTGGTAACTAACGCCGACGGTAACGAAGCATCTGGTATTGCCAATATCAACTCTGCACTTAAGATTATCCACCCTACGACAGATGACTTATACAACCAAGCACCAAACGGACAAGTATACGAACCTTTAAGTGAAGATGCTTGTGCGGGGTTAGCTGCTGGTTTATCGTTGATGGGTGCTAGGACTTTGTGGTGTTCTTACGAATCTTTTGCCATCAACGGTTTACCAATTTGGCAAACAGTCACGCAAGCAATGGCAGAATTGCGGCGTCGTACTCCCTCAACTATTACATTATTCACCGCTGGTGCATTAGAGCAAGGACGCAACGGTTGGACTCACCAACGTCCGGAAATTGAAGCTTATTTTGCTTCGTTAATGCGCAATGGTAATGTCTTCCCATTGTTTCCCCCTGATGCTAACAGTATTCAAGTTTGTTATGACTGGGCATTGACGACTAAGAATAAGGGAATTGTGATTACTGCTAGTAAGTCACCATTGCCAATTCGCACCACTTTTGAACAAACGAGTCAAGCTTTACGCGATGGCGCGATAGTGTTGCAAGAAGTTGATTCTAATCAAGGGGGAAGTAAGAAAGTTGTATTTGCTGTAATTGGCGATATGACGTTAATCCCAGTATTTGAAGCTGCTGCTTTTCTAGAAACTGAAGGTATTGCCGTCAAGATTGTTTCTGTTATCAATCCTCGGCGTTTATATCGTCCCCATGATACTGCTTGGGATATTTGTTCTGAAGCTGATGGTGGTTTTGTGGATGATCAGAAATTTGCCGAATTGTTTGATGGCGATGCACTCATTGGTGTGACTGGTGGTGCTGCGGGGATGCTAGAACCCATCATGTTACGGAGTACTGCGAAGCGGGATACCTTCGCGTGGAAGCGCGGGGAGACGACGGCGAGTGCTGGCGAGTTGATGGCGTTTAATGGTTTGACGGCGCAGGCGTTGGCGAAGCGGGGGATTGAGTTAGTGCATTAGATTTAGCAATCTGATACGATACGGTATTGCCGCTCTTCACACATGAGGAGCGGCATAATCTTTATTATCTAATTAGAATATAGTAATAAACATAACATACATTTATGGCAGACTTACTTAAAGCAATTAAAACAATTGTTGATAATCCCATTCCAGATTTAGTAAGTTACTACCAAGGTAAAAATAGAATTAACAGTATTGGTGATGCTTTGGAATGTTTTGTAAAGGATATCTTTGCCGAAACTTTAAGTCAAAGCGAGCAGGCTCTAAAAAATGAGAGATATTCTGAGGTTTTCTCTTATATAGGTAATCAGAACAACCCACCCGATCTAATTTTAAAAAATGGTGATGCAATAGAAGTCAAAAAAATAGAATCACTAAAAGCAAGTATTGCATTAAACAGTTCCTATCCAAAATCTAAATTATATTATGATAGTCCACTGATCACCAAGCATTGTCGTCAATGTGAAGATTGGCAAGAAAAAGACATTATTTATGTAATTGGTGTTCCAGAAAATAAAAAACTGAAAATTCTTTGGTTTATATATGGTGATTGCTATGCTGCCGACAGAGAAATCTATGAAAGAATTGCTAAAAAAATTAGTAGCGGCATTACAGAAATAAAAGATGTTGAATTCTCTGAAACTAGAGAGCTAGGAAGAGTGAATAAAGTAGATCCTCTAGGAATCACTTATTTGAGGATTAGAGGAATGTGGGGAATAACAAATCCTATATACGTTTATGATTATATTTTTCAAACTCAGGCAACAGAGAATTTACAAGTAGTCGTAATTATGAAAGAAGAAAAGTATTTATCTTTTTCTCCAGAAAGTCGAGAAGAAATAGAAGCTATCTCTAATGTTAACTTCCAAAACCAAAATGTTAACATTAGAGATCCGAATAATCCTGCCCAACTTCTTCGTGCTAAAATATTTATCTATAGAATATAGAATTCCAAAAAAGTTAAGTTATAATGAATCAATATGAATATAGTGTCTCTATTTTCAGGTTGTGGAGGTTTAGATTTAGGCTTTCATCAAGCTGGATTTAACATAGTCTGGGCAAACGAATATGATAAGTCAATTTGGGATACTTATGAACTTAATCATCCAGATGTAAAACTAGATAGAAGAGATATCAGAGTTATTGAACCTGATGAAATACCTGAGTGCGTAGGTATCATTGGTGGTCCTCCTTGTCAAAGTTGGAGTGAAGCTGGTGCTGGACGAGGAATAAATGATAGCAGAGGTCAGTTATTTTATGATTACATTAGAATTCTTAGAGAAAAAAGACCTCTATTTTTTCTAGCTGAAAATGTCAGTGGGATTTTAGCCCAAAAGCATAACAAAGCTTTGACAAATATTTTATATCAATTTAAAGATGCTGGATATGAGGTTACTTATAAATTACTGAATGCTTGCAATTATGGAGTACCCCAAGATAGAAAACGGGTAATTATTATAGGGTATAGAGAAGAGATGGGGGGAACCTTTGAATTTCCCTTGGAAAGCAATCACATTTTAACTCTTAGAGATGCTATCTACGAGCTAAGTGATATTGAACCGACACCAGTAGCAGGAGAGGTATCTAAAACTCATCCATTAGTACCTAATCATGAATATATGGAAGGTAGCTTTTCTAGCATTTATATGTCAAGAAATAGAGTCAGAACCTGGGATGAGCCATCTTTTACAATTCAGGCAGGTGGTAGACATGCTCCTATACATCCTCAAGCACAAAAAATGATTTGGGTTGAGAAAGACAAATGGATTTTTGATCCTAATTCATTAAAACCGTACCGGAGATTATCCGTTAGAGAATGTGCAAGAATTCAAACGTTTCCAGAAAAATTTATTTTCAAATACAAACATATAGGTGATGGCTATAAAATGGTTGGAAATGCTGTTCCTGTATTGCTAGCAAAAAAGCTTGCTACTAAAATAATTATAGATATAAAAGAATACCAAAATTTTGGTGTCTGTAATCATGTGCGTCGTCACAAATATCCGACACAACTCACATTATTTGAACCCAGTTCTTCTTTCGCTTGAGACTTAATTTTATGCAATACCATCAATCCATAACCCATGCATGAGCAATTTCTCGGCTACCAATGGAACGAACTTGTGCAGCTAAGAGTGAAACAATTGCCACGGTTTCCCCATACTCGGTGAGAAATTCCACTTCATATCCCTTACCACCTTGATGTACCAAAACAACTGTACCTATATCACCCTGTTCTAACCCGTACTCTGAAATATGAGTTGTTAGAATAACCACTACAAGTTCTGCAATCATTTTTTTCACCTTTTCAATTGATATAGCAATCCGCGCATCAGTTGTAAAAATCTCTCTTTTCCTCCTCTGTGTTCTCTGCGCCTCTGCGGTTTATTCACTAAAGGTTTATTTTACAAATCAGATAGGACTGCTATAGGCAGTCACAAATTATCTTGACCATCTGTAAGCTATGATTTACTAAAGATTTTACACAAGGATTAAACCATGACTAACACTCAAGGAATGGTTCGCTTAAATCTAGATTTGTCACCAGAATTGAACCAGGTATTAGAAGAACTTGCGAAAAAAACTGGTGTCACTAAAAGCGATGTTCTGCGTCAGGCGATTAGCTTAATGCAAATTCTTGTTACAGCTAAAGAGCAAACTCATAAATTAGGTATTAACGAAGCAGATCAGCTGATAGCTACAGAAATCATCATGCCCTCTGAAGATATACCAACAGAGCATCCACTGGAAACATTTATGGAAAGCTTTGGTGCTTGGGAAGACGAACGTACACCAGAAGAAATCATCAAAGAGATATATGATAGCCGTACTATTTCTAAGTCTGAATATAGTCTGTGACTTATTTACTTGATACTGATACTTGTATTTATTGGCTTACTAATCGTTATTCAGTCAGACAAAAGGTGAGGCAAGTAGGATGGAATCAAATTTCCATTTGCATTATCACTGCTGCTGAACTGTACTTTGGTGCGTTTAATTCTAATCGAATTGAAGAAAATTTTGCTCGTGCAGAATTTTTTATTAAACAGCTACCTGTTTTACCTCTTACTGATTCTGCTGTCAGACGCTTTGGAGAATTAAAAGCAGAACTCCGCAGACTAGGACAACCAATTGGCGATTTTGATTTACTCATTGCCAGTGTTGCTCTTACAGGAAATTATATTTTAGTTACGAACAATACCCGTCATTATCAGCGCATTACCGAACTACAACTAGAAAACTGGACTTTACCATAAGCTTGACTTTTGACTTGTTGTACTAGTTTGGCGTCTGAGAAAGCTACAGCTACTCTTACAATTACATACAATAATGAAATCTTGCCCTATTTAGTTCGTTAAACATGTCGGAAGAAGATATCCGTGCTACGCGGCTAGAAAAAGTAGAACAGCTGAGACAACTGGGGATGAACCCCTATGCCTACCATTGGGAATCCAGCCATCACGCGGCTCAATTACAGGAAAAATATGCTGATTTGCCTAACGGTGAAGAAGTTGATTTAGAGGTGACTGTGGCTGGACGCGTTATAGCGCGTCGTGTTTTCGGGAAATTGGCTTTCTTCACTTTGGAAGATGAAACCGGCACAATTCAGCTTTATTTGGAAAAAAATCGCATTCAAGAAAGCATGGCAGATGTTGATGCTGATGCTTTCAATCACCTCAAGCAACTCACAGATGTCGGTGATATCTTGGGGGCTAGTGGGACAATCAAACGGACTGAAAAGGGCGAGCTATCTGTCTTTGTAAAAAAATACACTATTTTAACCAAATCCCTTTTGCCTTTACCTGATAAATGGCATGGGTTGACGGATGTTGCTAAGCGATACCGTCAGCGTTACGTTGATTTGATAGTAAACCCTGAAGTGCGTCAAACTTTTCGCCGTCGCGCGCTCATTACTGCTGGTATTCGTCGTTACTTGGAACAGCGTGGTTTTATTGAAATTGAAACTCCGGTTTTACAAGCAGAAGCGGGTGGTGCAGATGCGCGTCCGTTTATCACGTACCACAATACTTTAGAGATGGAGTTGTTTCTGCGAATTGCAACAGAACTCCATCTTAAGCGCTTGATTGTCGGTGGATTTGAAAAGGTGTTTGAACTGGGGCGGATTTTCCGCAATGAGGGAATATCAACTCGTCACAACCCTGAATTTACCACAATTGAAATTTACCAAGCTTATGCCGATTACAACGATATGATGGCGCTAACAGAAGGTATCATTACCACCGTTGCCCAAGAGGTTCTCGGCACGCTACAAATTACCTATCAAGGCACACCAGTGGATTTGACTTCCCCTTGGCGACGTGCGACAATGCACGATTTGGTAAAAGAATATACAGGCTTAGATTTCAACTCCTTCCAAACTTTGGAAGAGGCAAAAGCTGCTAGTAAAAATGCTGGTTTGGAAGGTGTCAAAGATTGCCCTTCAATCGGTAAGTTGCTGAATGAAGCCTTTGAGCAAAAGGTAGAGGAAAACCTCATTCAACCAACTTTTGTGATTGACTACCCAGTAGAAATTTCGCCACTGGCAAAACCACACCGTTCAAAGCCTGGTATAGTAGAGCGATTTGAGTTATTTATCGTCGGACGGGAAACTGCCAATAGTTTCTCAGAGTTGACTGATCCTATCGACCAAAGACAACGTTTAGAAGCACAAGCTGCACGAAAAGCTGCGGGTGACTTGGAAGCGCAAGGAGTGGATGAAGATTTCTTGACGGCGTTGGAATATGGTATGCCTCCCACAGGCGGGTTAGGAATTGGAATTGACAGGTTGGTGATGTTGTTAACAGATTGTGCGAGTATTCGGGATGCGATCGCATTCCCATTACTCAAACCTGAAAAATCCGAATCATCTACAGAATCAGACACATAGCCAGAAGGTGCGTTACGGCAAAATGTAACGCACCTTCTTAAACTGATACTCATGCAAGAAGTCAGGAGGAATTATCTATAATCCTGTCTTTGAATATCCCGCAGGCGAGCAGCATTACGAATACCATACTCAGGACGAGTAAAACGATTTAACTGAGACTCAAAAAAGTCCCGATTTGCTTGTAAATGTTCAGGATCTGGATCATCTAAAGGATGACAAAGTACAGTCCGCAATGCTTGAATAACTGCAGAAGTGACGCAGTACATTGAACGTTGGAAACTAATTCCCAACTGAATCAATGTATCTTCTTCTCCTCGGCAATAATTCTTGTAGTAATCAATAAGATACGGTGGCAAGAAATGCAACATATCTTGCATGAGCAGTGTTGGTGGAATACCTGCAGTACCTACTGGAAAGACATCCGCATAAAGAATTCCATAGTGAAAGTCTTTTTGGTCTATTGGCACTTGTCCTGCTTGAGCATTATAAGATTTTGTACCCCGGAAGGGAGCAGTACGATAAAAAACTGCTTCCACATAAGGTAATGCAGCTTCGTGCAGCCAGACAAAACCTTTAGATTTAGGAACAATTTCGTAGCATTCACCACGAATATAAACATGATGGTAAATAGGACGATTTGCAGCCGCAAAAATTCCATTTACTATAAAATTCATTGCTTCTGGGACACTCGTAATTTTTCCTTCGTCGTATAAGTCTGACATTTCAAAAAATACGGGAGCCATGACTTCCCAGAACAAACCCAGATTAGCGTAGTAAGACATCTGACGACACTGTTCTATAAACATATCTGGGAACAGTTTGTAGAGTCCTAACATGAATGGGTTACCTTTGAAGTAAGCTTTGATTGCCCTATCGGCATTAGCTTTGTATTCTTCAGTATCCAGATAAGGGTCAAATTTCCCACCCATTCCTCTATGCCAAAGCATTGCTCGCATACAAGCTTCGGCAAATTCCATGTTGATTCGATCATGGAATAAGTGATGCAATAACTTAGGCATTTTGAAGGTTTCACCCTTTTCCATAAATGCCAAGAGTTCTGGATGAGCAGTCGCCTCACCTCGCCAAACTCTCAACTCAGCATCATCACCAGCATAATGATTGTGACGATCTAAATACTCCTGGGGAATGAAGTATTTAAAAAAGGGAAATGGATCTAAAAATACCTGCTCAGCAATATATAATAAGTCGCGCCAGTAGAAGTCCATCGGTACTGCATATGCTTTGTAAAGACCGATGATTTGCATTAAGTTTTCTGGCGTATCGGGCAACATTGCACCGCCTGCTTCTAACCGATGAATCACTTCTGCAAATTCATGAGTAGAAGGAGGTAATTTAGCTTGAACCTTATCTGGAGTTTGTACCATTTTGATTTCCTCAAATAAAGTAGATTTTCAAAGGAAGTTTATTGATTGAGAGCAACTTGAGTCGTTACGGTTTTTTCAACAGGAGGAATAACAGCAACCATTGCTGTACTTGTTGTCTCACTCCAACGCACTAACCAACTCGGTTGTACTCCCAAGAATAAGATGAGGGCTGCTAAAATAAAAGCTGGCATTTTCTCAGACAACAGAACTTTAGGATAGTAAGCTAAGTCGTTATCAAGTTTGCCAAAACAGGTACGGTTAAGCAGGATGACAAAGTAAACTGCAGTTAAGCCACTGGCGACGACACACAACAGTGTTGGTACGGGAAAGACGGAGAAACTGCCTTGAAACACGATAAATTCAGCAATAAATCCTGTCATACCAGGAATACCAGCGCTTGCCATACCCCCTAAAATGAGTAAAGCACTCGTCAGGGGTAATCCGCGTATAGGACTCATTAAGCCATTGAGTTTATCCAATTCACGGGTTCCCACTTTGGCTTCCACAACTCCCACCAGATGGAAGAGGATGGCGAGGATAATACCGTGACTGAACATTTGGGCGATCGCACCAATCAGTGCTAACGAAGTACTAGCTGCTGCTGCTAACAATATATACCCCATGTGCCCAATGGAACTATATGCAACCATGCGCTTGATATCTTTTTGAGCAATAGCTGTGACTGCCCCGTATATAGCACTGACTGCTCCCCAAGTTGCTAAACTGGGTGCAAGAATACTCCAAGCTTCGGGAAACAGCGCCATCCCAAATCGTAAAACGCCATAAGTTCCTAACTTTGCTAGCACTCCACCAAGAAGAATCGCAATCGGGGCTGAGGCTTCAACGTAAGCATCTGGTAACCAAGTGTGTAAGGGAACAAGGGGAATTTTGATACCAAACCCTAGCACGATTCCTACAAGTAGAATGATTTGCAGTGTTGTTGATAAGGCTTGAGTCGAGAGTGTATTGTAATCAAAACTAGTTGAACCAGTGAGCCAAACTGTACCCAGAAATGTTGCTAGAATTAATGCTCCTGAAACAGCGGTATAAATTAGGAACTTCATGCCAGCATAAGCCCGCTTTTCACCTCCCCATATGGAAATCAGGAGATAAAAGGGTATTAATTCTAGTTCGTAAAACAGGAAGAAGAGCAATAAATTCTGTGCTGCAAATGCACCTGCAACTCCTGCACTGACTAATAAGATAAGGGAGTAAAAAAACCGGGGACGTTCTGTCTGTTGGTTGCTGCTGTAAATAGCAATCCAGGTGAGCAAACTATTTAATAGCAGCATCAGTATGGAAAGTCCATCAACCCCTAATTGGTAACTTAAACCAAGGGTTTCATTCCAAGGTAAGTATTCCTGCAACTGCATGCCAGGAAGAGAGATATCAAATTTAAACAGGAGGAAAATATTCCAAAGAAGAACTAATCCAGTAACGGTTAGGGCTGTTAAACGAACATTAATTGCGGGAATGGCACGAGGTAGGAAACTAATAACAGCGGCACCTAAAATAGGTAGCCAAATTAAGGTACTGAGCATAAATTTGTTAGTGATTTGACTGATCTAAAGAACTTAAAAAAACCGCTCCAGACGCAGAGAAGAGCCAGCGCGTTGCGGAGCCAGTGCTGAAGACGGGTTTCCCGTCGCAGGCATCTGGCGTTGGGGTTCCCCCCGTTGTAGCGACTGGCGTCACAGAGGAAGAGAGAACAGAGAGATGCACAAGCTTTGGACGAAAACAAATTTTATTGTTAGTTATTGATTGTGAGTTGACTGCTTTTATGGGCGCAAGCAGGGTAAGCGCATTTTAATAAGCAGTCTGGAAACTAAAACATCAAATTTAAAAGATGAGATCCCCAGTGTTGCCAACTCACTACCATTCCTAAAATACCTACTCCCAATAGCACGGTGAATGCATAAAACTGGGTTTGTCCGGATGTGCTATATTTCAAACTTTCTCCACTCAATATGGAAACTAAGCCAACTAAGTTAACAATTCCATCGAATATGAGGCGGTCGATCATGTCTGCTAGTTTTGAAATTAAGTCAACGCTGAAAACTATGCTCACCCGATACAGTTTTGGAGTGTAAAAGTCGTATGCTAGCAAGTCTTGCAAAGGTTTCAATGGTAAGCGAATTGGTTTGGGAATGACATTGCCTAGATAAATAACAGCACTAATGCTGCACCCAAAAACACTTGACCAAATTAGCAGGAGTGCGACATCTTTGTTGAGAGTTGCCCAAGTTGGTAGTAGTGATAAGCTTTGTAACACTAAGGGTAAATGGAGAGTAAAGCCAAGCAAAATGATCGTGGGTAAAGCCATTTGCCAACTGACTTCAGGTGAGCGATCGCTCATTTGCTTTGGTTTTCCACCAAATATTAAACTAAATTCCCTGGTTAAGCTAAAGGCTGTTAAAGTGTTGACTATTATAATGACTCCCACAAGCCAAGGTTGTGTTGTCCACAGTCCCGACGCTAATTTCAGCAATGCCCAAAAGCCGCCTAACGGTGGAAACCCAATTAATCCTAGAGTCCCTACTATATATGCTATGCCTGATACTGGACGGCGTGACCAAAGTCCCCCCAGAAGGCTGACATCTTGAGTGATGCTGTTCCAAACAATTGCACCAGTACTCATGACTAGGAGTGCTGAGGCTAAGGCGTGAGTGAGAACTAGTAACAGTGCTGCTTCATCTTGTTGTGTTCCTACGGCGATAAATACTAAACCCATGTATGTACTGACGGAGTATGATAAGCAGCGTTTGATATCAACTTGGGCGATCGCAATCAAAGAACCACCCACTGCTGTCACAACACCGATAGCTACCATTGCAGAAGTCGCTATTGGCGACAAGCTGAAAACAGGTTGCAGTTTAATCAGCACCCAAGCACCAGTCGCAACGACTACAGAATTCCGTAAAATTGTACTGGGAACAGGTCCTTCCATTGCCTCATCCAACCACAGATGCAAGGGAAATTGAGCACACTTACCCATCGGACCAGCAATTAATGCCAGACATGTTAACGTTATTAAGGTTGGGTTGACATTGGCAGTAGTCGCCCATTCTGCTAAATCGGTGTAGTTCCAAGTCCCAGCTTGTGACCATATTGCCAGAACTCCCATCAGCAGAAATAAATCTCCCACCCGTTTGGTTAAGAAAGCATCTCTAGCACCTGTGACAACCAAAGGTTGACTAAACCAAAGTCCTACTAATAAGTAGGTTACTAA
>NZ_QMEB01000218.1 GCF_012912135.1 Brasilonema bromeliae SPC951
AAGTGATTCTTGGCGAAAATGAAGGAATTGAGTCAGCCCTCCGCAGATTTAAGCGAGAAGTCTCCAAGGCAGGAATTTTTCCTGACGTGAAGAAGCACCGTCACTTTGAAACACCCCTTCAAAAACGTAAACGCAAAGCAGTTGCCAAGCAAAAGCAGCGTCAGAATCGTTTCCGGTATTGATGGGAAGTGTTTAAAAAGAAAACTTACCTGCAATCTTAAATGCTGCCCAGTAGTAAGGGTGATTATAGAGCTTTGTTTCGGCGGACATTTCACGACTTCTATATAATTCTGTTGTTAAACTTGCCCTAATTTTTTGCCCTTCTTGAGGTAGTTGGTTGAGTAATTCTTCATACCATTGTTTCAGTTCACCAGCAGTCAGTTCTTTAAGCCATGCGGTTGTTTCCGCTAATGCTTTGGCTGCTGATTTATTTTGTTGGAGTCGTCGATAAAACTCTATCATAACCAAAGCAATAGCAGCTGATTCCACAGTCCACACAGTACTCAAGACATGATTAACTCCCCCAGCTAGGAAAGCAGTGACTATTCCAACATGTTCAGTCGTGATATTTTGGTTGTTAGTCATGACTGTTTCCCAAGTTGAAAGAGTTATAAGGTCATAACTTGTAATCGGCTTTTTGCAGATTTCCTCTATAGTTAATTTCTCTTCACCTGTTAATACAAATTCTGATTTGTGTGGTTGATTGGAATTCTCCGTAACATAGCCTGTAAAGTGAAATATATTGTAATTTTCAGATAAAGCATTTTCTACCTGTGTTTTTGTCGCTTGTAAGCCTTGAATGCGTGTGCAATAACTAAACATCTGGCTAATGACTTCAGATTCAAGTCCAGCAAATTGTGGTGTCGGGTAATTTATACTTTCTTGAGGTTCCACAATGAGTAACGGTTGGTTTTGCACCTGCAAGAGTTGTTGGGATTTGAAAGAAAACCCGATTTGGATGCTAGGTAGATAGGTACATGTGTAATTACGCTGCTTTGAGAACTCTTGTTCCCAAAGAGAGGAAATATTGAAAAGGGCGTGGAGAGGGAATCTATGTAAGTCGCGGTGGGGAATTAAAATCAGATTGGTGATGTCCTCAAGTTCATTCACAATTGCAGAAATGTTGAGGATATGTTTTAAATTCAATAACCTCTGTTCCATTTCTGCTTGCCATGAATGGACACTTTTGTCTGATGCATCGTTAGTTTGGAGTTGCTGATATTCCCTGTATTGTTGATGCCAATCTTTTAGCCAATCTTCAAATTCAACCAAGCGTCGTACCACCTGGGGTAAAGGCACTTCATCAATCACCCCATTAACTACAGGTGTAAAAACGACAATAGGTTCTGGAGACTCGTATTTTATAATGAAGGTGCGTAAGGCGCAAGGGCTAATATGCCAGTAAATAATTGCAGTGGTGGGATTGAGAAGTTGTTGAATTGATTGATAGCTAAATGATCTGATTTCATCTGTCCAACCATACAGAAGCCAGGTGAAACAAGCATTTTTTCCACGTTCGGCGATTTCTATCGCTTGCGCTATCTCACCAGACTGTACGGCTATATCAACTGCCAACTGTTCAAAACTTGTATACTTGAGTGCTAACTGTTTTTTCTCTTCATCAGAGTGAGTTGTTTCGCTCAATAAGAATTGTATAAAATCTGTACCATATTGATGTAATTCTTGCGCTTGGGAAGTTTGCCCCAAAACCACAAGTGTTTTTATCAGGTTTTGCAAAACCTCCAGATGTAGTCGGGCAAAGGGTTCTGGGGTCAGAGTATGAAGCGCCTGATTGTACGCAGTGAGGGCTTGTTGCCAATAATAGGAGGGTGTAGGATGTCTCTTACCTCGGTCGTAATAGGCATTGCCAAGTGCTAAATGCAATCTGCCCCAACCTTCTGGCTGTGTATTTTGATCAACATATTTCAGCCCTTGGTCATAACTTGCCAATTTCTCTTCATAGACGCGTTCATACAGTTCTGCTGGACTCAAGAAAGTGAAGTGTGAGTTGTCCCTATAAACTATATTTTCTGCTGCATTCCCTCGGGCGATCCACGCTTCCCAGTAGTCAGGTTTGATTTGTAAAGCGCTATCATATGAGGCGATCGCCTCTTCAAATCTCTGCAAATAAAATAGCACTATAGCCCGGTTGTACCAAGCTAATTCAAACTGAGGATAAAATTCTATCGCTTTATCATAACAAGCGATCGCCTCTTCACGCTGTCCGAGATTGTCCAACGCCACAGCACAGTTGAACCAGCCTAAATAGTAGTCGGGTTTGATTTCTAAAGCTTTTTCCCAGGATGAAATCGCATCATCCCAGCGTCCCAAACTGAACTGTACCACACCTTTGTCAATCCAGACTTCATGAGAATTTGGATCGATTTGAGTCGCTTTTTCATAAGATGCGATCGCATCTTCTGATCTTCCTACTTTATTCAGCGCACCAGCCAAAGCGTACCAAGCTTCCGAGAAGTCGTTTTGAATTTCTGTTGCTTCCTCTAAGCTAGCAATAGCATCTTCAAATTCTCCTAATTCACAAAGTTCCACACCTCGTTTGTACCAAGCTAGGTGAAAGTCATTTTGGATTTCTAAAGCTTTTTCATAGGAGGCGATCGCATCATAATTTCGTCCATCCTGCGCCAATGCCAGACCTCGATAATACCAATTGTCTTGGTCTTGTGGTTGCAGTATGATTGCTTTGTCGTAACTTGCAACGGCTTCCAATGGACGCCCTAATTTCTGCAACGCTATACCTCTGCCAGACCAAGCTTCTGGGTAATTAAACTTAATTTCTATCGCTTTATCAAAGCACAAAATCGCATCTTCAAAGTGTCCTAGTTCACCTAGTGCGCCGCCTCGGTAATACCAACATTTATAAAAGTCTGGTTTGAGGGCAATTGCTTTGTCGTAAGATGCAATCGCCTCTGAAAAATGTCCTAAATAAAATAGTGTTAACCCCCTGTTAAACCAATATTCCTGCGAGTTGGGGTGAATTTCTATAGCTTTGTTGTAAGATGCAATTGCTCCCGATAAATTACCTGCCTTAGCTTGCTTAAGACCTTCGTAAAACCAGGCTTCTGCTTGTTCTAAAGTCGTCCTTTGTTGATTTATTGGTAAACCTGTATTGATTGATATTTCGCTTTGATATCCTAGCCCAGAAGCCAGTTGCTGAACTAAACTTGTACTGTGTTCTAACCTAACTAACAATTCATCCAGCTTGACAGCCACTGGTGACTGAAAATCGGAAAAATCTTGCCTTGCAGCAGTTTTTGCTTCTGGTTCCACGCTTTGTTCTACCCAGTCAGATTCTTCCTTCTCTTGTTTAGCTGACAAAGTCCACGCAGAATCTGGTGTTCGGAATTCAACTATTGGTTCATCATATTCCCATATTAATTCCTCTTGATTGTCGGTATACTCTTCCTGTGGAGGATTTAAAAAAGGTGCAGGCATTACTGCTGGTGTTAGTTGCCTGAGAATATTGTCTGAATCCTCTGTGCTTTTGTTTTGTCTCTCCTCAGAGAATCGACTTGGCAGTGTTGTATCAGTTATGGTTTCTGTGTCTTGTGTTTGATCATTTTCCCAATACGGATTGCCTAAGTTTCGCGTCAATAATCGTATGCCAATGTCGTAAGATAAATCTCCAATCCTCCCAATACCTAACTCGCCTAGTTGCACCATTTGTTCTGCTAAGTAGTTATTTGGTGCAGGTGATTTTAACAATCTCTCCCCAAAATCTAGTAGCCAATTTATCCAGCGTTCATTGGAGATACGCTTTTCCATTCTTTGTAAATACTGAATCGCCCACTGTTCCCCTTTTGCCTGATGCACACCTTCCAGCAGTTGGGTAAATAGAAATTCTAAATCCGCATTTGTCAATGCGGGTGGAGGTGCCATCTTTTGTTCCTCTATAGGATAGACAGAACGAGTCTGCTTTTTCCTGAAGAAGAACCTCAAATACTTCTTAATCCACTTGACTAGCCACTTGAGCATTTCGGGAATTATTGGAGATTGGATTGGTCATCATAAGATTTTAGCGAGCACAGTGTTAAAAAAGTTATATTGACTTTAAAAACCTATAATAATTGAATGAGCGATAGTACGGTCAGTTGGGAATCTAAATAGCATACTAACAGTCCAAAAAACAAGGTGATTGACGATTTACAGTATTTTTACCTAGTCAAGCAACTAATAGCACCAAATTTTACCCATACGGCGAAAATTTAGTATTTGTATATACAAAATGCTTTCAGAGTCAGGCATTGAATTACGATTCAGCTTGATTTGTAGTAGATTCATTCGCTGCTTGGAATTGATCAAGCAAAGCTTGGATAATTATTTCTGGATCGTCTGTCTCCATTCCTAATTGCTCGCAAATTTGCTTGCGTAAATTCTCGTCTTGCTGTATTAGGACAAATAACTCATCCAAAGTAACGCTTTGGTATTCTCCTTCTGGAAGATTTTCAATTTCCATATCTTCGGGTTGCTCATTTTGAGTTTGTGTCGTTACAGGAGTTTGCTTGACAGCATCTGGTCCTTGATACTCCCATATTGGCTCGCCAACTGTGCGCGTTAACAACTGCATCCCAATATCATAGGCGGCGTTTCCCACTTCTCCAATCTCCAACTCACCTAGTTGTACCATTCGGGAAGCTAATTCGTTATTGGGTGTGGGTGATGCTAACAATCTTGCACCAAAACGCTCCAACCACTGCACCCAACGTTCTTCTGGGACGCGATGTTCAATATTATTTAACCATTTCTGCGCCCATGCTTGCCCTCGTGCTTGATGCACACCTTCTAATAGTTCTGTAAACAGAAATTCCAAATCTGTATCACTTAGGGGTGGGGGCGGTTCTTTGTGAATATTTCCCTCTGTTTTGGCTGGAGTCTGATTTGAGCCAAACAAGCGTTGCAAAAATTTTTTGAGCCATTGAATTAACCGCTTGAACATCTCCCGCACCGGTAAGCGTTGGTGGTCATCATAAGATTGTAGCGGTGTATAAGGACAAGCTGCTATGCGTTTGTCAACTACACTCACATATCTTACTCATATCAAGTAAAATGTACAGACAAAAAAGTTTTCTGTCTCTATAGTGAAGAAAAATTAACACAAAGTAGAAAAATATCCCCAAGCTAGACTTTCTGGATAATATGGTATATTTGTACTAAAAAACAATCATCAATGTTTGAAGTTACGTCATAAATTTAAAATGATCTAAGCCCAAATCGTGGGTGCTAGTTATTAACCATCAAAGGCATTGACATCATTATCCATGTCTTACGAACCCCTGCACCACAAGTATCGCCCAAAGAGTTTTGCTGAACTGGTGGGACAAGAGGCGATAGCTACCACCCTAACAAACGCTATCCGCGCCGCCAAAATAGCCCCTGCTTACCTGTTGACTGGTCCAAGAGGTACAGGGAAAACTTCCAGTGCTCGGATTTTGGCAAAATCGCTTAATTGTCTCAAAAGTGACAAACCCACCCCTCAACCCTGTGGCGTGTGTGATGTCTGTCAAGGAATTACTAAGGGCTATTCTTTAGATGTTATTGAAATAGACGCTGCCAGCAATACTGGTGTCGATAATATTCGCGAAATTATAGAAAGAGCGCAATTTGCCCCTGTGCAATGTCGGTACAAAGTTTATGTTATTGATGAGTGCCTGACTGGAGATTCTTTGGTCTTGACTGATAGGGGACTTGTTAGAATAGATGATCCCAATATCAAAGGTAAAAGGGTTCTCAGTTATAGTGATTCATCGCTCAAGTGGGAATTCAAGAAAGTTCTGAGATGGCTAGATCAGGGTGAACGTCAAACTCTGGTTATTAGAACAACTAACCGAGAAATCAAATGTACGGGCAATCATTTAATTAAAACAGACCAGGGATGGGTACCAGCAAAAGACGTAAAAGAAGGAATGAGGATACTATCCCCTGGATGGGAGCAGATGCCAGTAGAAAATGGTTGGCAAATCTCAAACAGTATTCTATCCCCTCAATGGACTACAAGTTTGGAAACGGTCGAGTCTGTTTACCTCGCTGGAATTGAGAAAGTCTATGACATTGAAGTGGCAGACAACCATAACTTTGTTGCTAACGGGTTACTTGTCCATAACTGTCATATGCTCAGCCAAGCCGCATTCAATGCGCTACTGAAGACACTAGAAGAACCACCGAAACATGTTGTCTTTGTACTAGCAACAACTGACCCGCAAAGAGTCTTACCTACCATCATCTCCCGATGTCAACGCTTCGACTTTCGCAGAATAGATTTAGAGGCGATGGCGAAGCATTTGAGTTATATAGCTTACCAAGAAAATATTAACATTACCATCGAAGCGATAACTCTAATAGCCCAAATTGCTCAAGGCGGATTGAGAGATGCAGAAAGTCTCCTCGACCAAGTCAGTTTATTATCGGGTGATGTGACACCTGAAAGAGTTTGGGATTTAGTTGGTTCAGTCAGCGAACACGATTTACTTTTCTTGTTGAATGCGATCGCAAAAGACAACCCAGAAGCTGTTTTAGATTGCACTCGTAAAATCTTAGATCGTGGTCGAGAACCTCTAATTATTCTCCAAAATCTCGCTGCATTTTACCGAGATTTACTCATCGCGAAAACTGCGTCTGGTCGCAACGATTTGGTTGCTTGTACTCCCCAAACTTGGCAAGCACTGATTGATTTTGCCCAACAGTTTGACACACACACAATCTTGCTAGGACAGCAACACTTGCGAACCGCTGAAGTGCAACTGAAAAACACCACACAACCGCGCTTGTGGTTAGAGGTGACGTTGCTGGGATTGTTACCCTCAGCTCATATTTCTGTTCCACAAAACGGTAGAGGCGCAGTTTACCCGCCAAGAATTTCGCCGCCTACGGTTTCACCATCTCCAGGAAAAAGTGAACAAAACTCAATTACAAGCCTTGAACCACCTTCAGTATCAGCACCAGAAAACAATTCAAAAACTGTAGAACAAGTCAAAACTGACCAAACCGATACCTTCTCAAAAACTCCTACTACCCCCTCATCACCAGAGGAAACCCCGAGTTCTCGTCATCCTCCAGAACCACGCCCCGAAATAGAAGCACCTACCTCAGTATCCCAAAAAGAGGAAGTTAGTCAGAGTACAGAAATAGAAGACTTAACTCAGGTTTGGCAGCAAGTGCTGAGTAATCTCGAGGAAATCTCAAAACAAGCGCTATTGCGTCAAATGTGCCATCTTATAGAATTTGATGGTACTGTAGCTCGTGTTGCTGTTAAAGAAAAATGGTATAAACAAGTACAAACATACCACCCCATAATCGTAGCAGCATTTAAAAAAACTTTCAAATGCGACGTCAAGATAAATCTGGAAATAGCAACGACATCAACTTCTATCCCACCTCAAACTTCTCCTCAAAAGAAGCCCAAAACTCGTCCCAGTTATGAACCACCATCCGCGCCTTCTCCAGAAGTTCCCAAATCAACCAAACCACCGACAACAAAATCTCCAAATGCAGCAAATACTGCGGCGGTGCAAAGTTCAGACACAACTCATCGCAGTGATAAGCCCTCACAAACTCAACCATCCGCATCAACACCTGATTGGGAAGTTGATGAAGTCGCAGCCGCCGCACAACGTCTGGCACAATTTTTTGATGGAGAAGTCATCCGATTGACAGATGACATAGAACGAGCGACTTCTACAACCCCAAGTGAGTGGGAAGGTGAAGCAGAAGCTGATGATGAGTTTTAAATCAGTGAACAGTGAACAGTGAACAGTGAACAAAATAACTACCGATAACTGATAACTGGTAACTGGTAACTCTGTTCATTCTCCATCTTCACCTTGATGTACAGTTTTCACCCATTTCAAGCGCTTGGGACGTACCGACATCCGGGCGGTAGTGCTACTCATGACTACTATCCAGTGAAGCAAATATAATGTGCCACGCAAGGTCCCAAGAAGCAGCAGAAGATAGGTAGATAGTTTGACTTCCTTGTCTTGACGTCGTATACGCCACAGACCAGCAAACATCCCCGTTACTGACAGCGTTATCGTCAAGCCTGTCACTGGACTGAAAATGGGTGGACGATGTCGTGCGATCGCCATCAACAAATCTGGCACAGCCGCTGTGGGTAAGATGTACTGCAGCACCAGAAACACGAATAGATCCCAGGTTTTGCGCGTACCCATGCGGTTTCTGAGAATCAAATCCCAGTAATCCAAATACCGCTGATACCCACCTTCTGCCCAACGGTTGCGTTGATGCCACAAGCCAATGGCATTAGTCACACCTTCTTCTTCTACGGTTGGGTTGAACACACACTGAATATCCCACTTTTCTAGATGTAAGCGCAGTGTCAGATCCAAATCATCGGTAATTGTTTCTTCATTCCAGCCACCGCAACACAGGAGTGCTTTTCGCCGGACAAATTGACCGTTACCGCGCAGTTCGCATACACCACCATTAGCATTGCGTTGGTGTTGCATGAATGTATCGAATGCCATTTCTGACGCCTGACCTTTTGTCCAGAAATTCTCTTTGGCATTGGCGATCACCTTTCGTACCTGCACTGCACCTACGTTCTCTCGTTGAAACAACGGTATGACACGCTGTAACAAGTCTGGTGAAACTTGGGCATCGGCATCAAATACCGCCAAAATTTCTCCTTTTGTCAGCGCTAAAACCTGATTCAACGCTCCTGATTTTCCTCCCCCTGCTTCTGGCTTTCGTCGTAGTACTTTCAGTTGGTCGTATTTCTGGGCTAGTTCTGATAGTAACTGCGGCGTTTTATCGCTGCTGTTATCATCAATGACCCAGACTTCGTATTCCCCTCCTGGGTAATCTAGACTACAAAGATTCTTGACTAATCTGCCAATAACTGCTTCTTCATTTTTCGCTGCCACCAAAACAGATACAGAGGGCAAATCTTCCTGCATTTGTTCTGGGTGGGGTTTTGCTCGGGCGAACACTATCACTAAGGCATGAAATCCGATGATAGTCGTCAGTCCCAAGACAAACAGAGTTCCCCAAGAAACTAAATGCAGAGCGATCGTACCACTCCAGACTATCGTCAAAACTAGAGCGGCTTTGCGTCTACGACCTTGAAACCGATAGGGAAGAGACACGCTTGCTGATGTCTCCTCCTCCTGTAACTCCTCTAAGCCAGAGAGGTCTGAAAATAGGGAATCGAGCGGATCAAGCTCGTTGTAAGAATCGTTTTCGGGCCAGGAATTCGCTGGCATAGGTTACTTGATTTAACCACCAATATTTATCTACACCCATAAAGAAGCTGGGTATTAGGTAACACCAAACTGTGCAACCTTCACATACCTGGAGCTTACCCTGAGATTGGCGGTATTTTTCAACCTCCTCAGACTCGCGATACAGCTCGTAAAGTCGCCCATTAATGGGAACTCCACTTTGGGCGAAGTGGTAGCAAGGTAGCAGCAGTTCATCGTTAGGAGAAATAGCAATGACAGCATCTACCGCTTTACAGCGGGGATTTTTAGTATCATTGCCCCCAGCCTCAATAAATGCTAGTGCAGCCTTATTGTAACCGACATTGTTATATTTCTTTGCAGTGACTTGTATTGCCGTTACCATTTCTGGTGTCGGATTTTTGTTCGAGTTGTAGTGTTCGTAAGCTGTGAAGGCGGGATTTAGCCAAACCCGAACACCAAGATCTTTGCCTAATTTCCCTATTTCTTCTATCCGGTGGTAATTTTGAGCGGTAACAGTGTGGTTGAGGACAGGGTATTCTCCTAGAGACTTGGCGATCGCCACCGACTCAACCAAGTTGTCAAAAATTTTCACTCCCCGAGACTGATCATGAGTGTCCGCGTCTGCACCATCTAAGGAAAAATTTAAAAAGTCTACTAATCCCTGAATTTCCTTAGCTTTCTTCGGATACAGAATAGTGTTTGTTGTTATACTCGTGGCAAAACCCAGACGTTTCGCCTCTGTATAAATTTCTCTGACATCATAACGCAGGAGTGGTTCACCGCCTGTAAAGTCCACATATTTGACTCCCAAGCGGCGTAAATCGTTCAAATTGTGCTTGATTGTTTCAAAATCTGCTTCTTTACCAGGTTCAAGTGACCAAATATTACAAAAATGACATCTAGCGTTACAACGGTAGGTCAAGTAGTAGTTTGCAACCAGTGGAGCCATAGGGTAAAACCACTTAAGTGTTCTTTAGGACATCTTTAAACAAAAAGTCAAAACTGAAAAGTGAGCCAGTGCGGTACTGAGTCAGCGCTGTTGGTAGGATAACTCGAAGGCAGGCGACTGACGTGCATAATTTCTCAGCATAAAGGAACCAGTGCCTTGAGGAACGTAAGCGCCCTGGTTAGGTTCCCCCGAGTGTACACACAGCCTTTGTCGGTCATGCCTTCCTTGTAGACGCCTATGGGCGACTTCCCGTAGGGTAGTATCTGGCGTCAACTGGTGTTAGGCATCTGCTTCGCTCATACCCGTAAGGATCAAAACACAAAAATTATTATCCTCACCTCAATGAATACTAAACAAACATTTTTTAGGAATACTATTGACACAAATCATTAAACTACGCAAACTGTCAAGTAACTTAAGGAGTATTTATAATATGTCACTCGAACAACTGCACCCCGCTACTCAACAACAAACAAGCGTCTATTTGCCTTACATTCAGGGTAACAAGCGTAACTTCTTGCCCCATGCAATTACTCTTTATCAAAAGGGTATTTTGGAGGGATACCGCAAAATAGAAGGCAGTGATAACATTCCCTTTGTCGCCACTTGGAATGTTGCGACTCTCCCCTCAGACTTAACCCGTTGCCGAATGCAGTTTGATGGCAATGCGGAGTTGAGTTATGAACTCATGATGGCAAGCTTTGAGTTTATTAATTTTCTCATTGAATTCATAGAGAATTACGAGCGCTATCGCGTCACTGATTTTTCTCAAGTATTTTATCGCAAACTCTTGCGTTTAGAGTAAGGTATTATACGCTATTTTAACCACCATTATCTATCATTGTCGGTTTTGCCTATGCTACCGTAAAAAAAGCTGTTATTAGAATCATCAACACTTGCTTAAGTTGAGCAATCATTACCTATGGTCAAGTAGGTTTACAACTTTAACTGCAAGGTTCGACCTAAAATGAGTAAAACCTACTTGGGTTGTGAAAAGCTGTCAGCAATTATTTATGAGATTATCTTGCGGAAAACCCTGTGCCTTGCTGGACTTAGCGTCTGGGCAGGAGATAGGGGTATACCTGTGTGCCACGGGCAATGCCCGCAAGCCTTGCTCCTGCGTGCCTCCTGCAGAGGAGGTGTGCGAATCGCGCGCGCAGCGTATCCGTAAGTTTTGTGGATAGGCTATCTACAGCTAAAATCAAACTGATTGCTAAACGTTGAAAGTTACCTAAACTTTTGTAAATTAGGAGTGCATGTGTGCCAAAATCCGCTAAGTATTTATTAATTGGATCTACGGAGGCTTACTGCGGTAAATCTGCAACAGTCCTGGGTTTGTCTTATCAACTACAGCAAAAGGGGCTGGACATTGCCTATGGCAAACCGCTAGGTACTTGTTTAAGTGAATCTACAGGAACGATGGTTGAGGAAGATGTTCAATTTATTGCTGATAGCCTCAAGTTATCAAAAAACCGCGTTGTACCCACGATGCTGGCTTTAAATGAAGTCGCTGTGCAAAAACGTTTGCAAGGGTTAGACAAAACCAATTATCAAAAATTGCTAGCACAGGAATATTCGCAAATACAAGTCGGCGACTTGGTGTTGCTAGAAGGTCCTGGTAACTTGGAAGAAGGCAGTTTGTTTGATTTGTCTTTGCTGCAAGTAGCAGAAGTGG